>NZ_JAXMNS010000296.1:0-4949 GCF_034670285.1 Nocardioides sp.
CGCAGCCCAGGGAGGCCAGGCCCCGGGGCCCGAACCAGCCGATGAAGAGGCGGGTCCTGATCAGGGCTCCCGATCGCAGCAGGGCGAGGAGCACCGCCAGGGTGCGGACGACGACGAGGCTGAGCGCGGCGTAGGCCAGCGCCGACCAGCTGAGCGAGGTGAGGGCGGAGCCGGCGAAGAGCGCGCCGAAGATGAAGAACGTCGCGGCGGTGAGCAGCTGCCCCTCGTCCTCGGTGAAGTCGACGATGTCGTTGCAGCTCACCTGAGCCACCCGTCCGAACACCAGGCCGGCCACGAAGGCCGCGACGAACCCGTTGCCCCCCAGCAGCTCGGCGCCGGCGTAGGCGCCCGCCGCGATCGAGAGCGCCCCGAGCTGACGGAAGACCCCGTCGACGGCTCCCCCGGCGCTGCGACGCTCGAGCAGCCACCCGGCACCGAGCCCGCACACGAGGCCGACGCCGAGCCCGAACCCGAGCTGGCTCGCGACGAAGCCGGTCCAGCTGTCGGGACCACCGGCCTCCACCGCTGCCAGCGCCAGGAGCACGGTGATCACCGGGACCATGACGCCGTCGTTGAGTCCACTCTCGACGTTGAGCCCTTGGCGCAGGCGGACCGGCAGGCGCCGATCGCTGACGACCGCCTGTCCGAGCGCGGCGTCCGTCGGCGCGACGACTGCGGCGAGCAGCGCTGCCTCGGGCCACGAGAGTCCGGGGAAGACGAGCAGGGCTGCCAAGGTCCCGAGGACCAGCATGAGCGGGAGCCCGACCCCGAGAAGGCGTCCGGGGAGCCAGGCGTCGTCCCGCAGCTTCGTCAGGTCGATGCGGGCAGCGTCGGTGAAGAGCACCAGCACCAGGGTCGCCTCGACGAGGATCGAGGCCGCCTCGCCCTCGAGATCGAGGTCGAAGAGGCCGAGCCCCTCGCCTCCCACGGCGAGCCCCACCGCGGTGAACACCATCGGGGCCGTGATCATCGAGCGGTCCGCGCCGCGCGAGAACAGCGCGAACCCGAAGATCGCCGCAGCGATGAGCAGGACCTCGGTCACGGACGTTCCACGTCGCTGTCCTGGAAGGCCGGCCAGGTGCATGCCAGCACCGCGCCGCCGCCGGGGGCGTCGTCGATGGTCACGGTGCCACCGTGCGCCCGCACGAGGCCGTGCACGATGTAGAGCCCCAGTCCGGAGCCGCCCCGGCCGCCCGTCCAGAACTTCGTGAAGACCCGACGGCGCAGCTCCGGCGGGATGCCCTCGCCCTCGTCGGAGACGGACACGAGCACGCTCGCCGGGGCGCCCGCTGCGGCGTGGGGCTCCAGCCGGACGCGGACGGTGCCCTCGCCGTGCCGGACGGCGTTCTCGACCAGGTTGGTGACGACCTGGGTGAACTTGTCGGGGTCGGCGAAGATCTGGTCGAGCTCGCCGGCGACGTCCACGACCAGCGGCCGCGTGGTGCCCGCGCCCACCGAGTCGACGATGCGGGTCACCAGCACCGCGGCGTCCGTGGGACGTCGATACATCTGGAGGCGCCCGGTGTCGATCCGCGCGACGTCGAGGAGCTCGGCGATGAGACGGCTCAGCCGGTCGGCGTCGGCGCTGACGGTGGTCAGCATCAGCTTCTTCTGATCGTCGTTGAACCGGTCCCAGCGGTTGAGCAGCGCCTGCACGAAGCCCTTCACCCCGGTGAGGGGCGAGCGCAGCTCGTGGGCCACGGTGGCGACGAGGTCGGAGCGTTCGCGGTCCAGCCGCGCGCGACCACGACCCGAGCGGATGCTGATGGCGAGTCGGCTGACGTCGCCCAGCGGCCGCTCACGGTGCAGCCGGGCAGTCACCAGCACCTCGGCGCCGTCGGGGAGCACCCACGACTGCTCGGGCACGGCCGTGCGCGTGCGCAGGCCGACGTACGGCGAGTTGCACCGCAGCCACTCCTGACCGTCCTGGCCCTGGAGGCGGAGCACGGTGCTGAGGGGAAGGCCGGTGGCCTCGGCGGGCGACGCCCAGCCGAGCATCGTCGCGGCCTCGGTGGAGATGAGGGAGACGACGCCGGCGCCGTCCGCGATCACGACTCCGTCGGGTAGGGCGTCGACGGCGTCCTGAGCGCTCTGGGTCACCGGGTCAGGCTACTGGTCGCCAGTGGTCACCGCTGGTCACTGCCGGGAGTGGCTGCGGGCAGACTCGTAGAGGCACAGCGCAGCGGCGGTCGCGAGGTTCAGGCTCTCGGCGCGTCCCCGGATCGGGATCCGCACCCGGTGGTCGGCCAGGGCCGCCACCTCGGGCGGCAGCCCCCACGCCTCGTTGCCGAACAGCCATGCAGTGGGCGCGTCCAGCAGGTCGCCGGCCTCGTGGAGGTCGACGTCACCGCTCCCGTCGGCCGCGAGGACGACGAGCCCCGCAGCGCGTGCGGCCGAGATCGCGGTGGCGACGTCCGGCTCGATGGCGACGGGGAGGTGGAAGGCGCTCCCGACGCTGGCGCGCAGCGTCTTGGGGTTGTAGAGGTCGACCGACGTGCCCGCGAGCACGACAACCTCGGCACCGGCGGCGTCGGCGGTGCGGATGACGGTGCCGGCGTTGCCGGGGTCACGCACGTCGGCGCAGATGGCGACCAGGCGCGGCGCACGGTCGAGCACGTGCTCGAGGGGACGGTCGACGAAGCGGCACAGCGCCACGATGCCCGCCGGGCTGACCGAGTCGCTCAGCGCGGCGAGGGCGCGATCCTCGACGAGGGTCACCTCGCTCCCGCGGGGCGCGAGCGCGGCGCCTGACTCGGTGGCGAAGATCTCGACGACGCACCCCGGGACACCCAGTGCGCCCTCGACGGCCTTGGGGCCGTCGGCAAGGAACAGCCGCCGCTCGGAGCGTTCCGAACGGCGGCTGAGCTTGCGGATGTCCTTCAGGCGGGCGTTGCCCGCCGCGAGGGGTACGACGCTCAGGCCGAGGCCTCGGTCGTCTCGCGCGGGGCGTTGACGTCCGCGGGGAGAGCAGCCTTGGCCGTCTCGACGAGCGCGTTGAACGCGACGATGTCGTTGACCGCGAGGTCGGCGAGGATCTTGCGGTCGACCTCGACGCCGGCCAGGTTGAGGCCCTGGATGAAGCGGTTGTAGGTCATGCCCTGGGCACGCGCACCGGCGTTGATCCGCTGGATCCACAGCTTGCGGAAGTTGCCCTTGTTCTTGCGGCGGTCGTTGTAGTTGTAGACGTGGGAGTGAGTGACCTGCTCCTTCGCCTTGCGATACAGGCGCGAGCGCTGGCCGCGGTAGCCGGCGGCGCGCTCGAGGGTGGTACGACGCTTCTTGTGAGCGTTTACTGCGCGCTTGACGCGTGCCATGAGAGTTCTCCTTGTTGCTGTCTGGTCTCGCCTAGCTCGACCGGGGTGTGGGACGAGAGGGTCAGAGACCCAGCATCTTCTTGGCGCGGGGGACGTCGGCCTTGGCGACCTCGACGGTGCCGGACAGACGACGGGTGACCTTGGAGGCCTTCTTCTCCAGGTTGTGACGCTTGCCCGCCTTCTCGCGCAGGATCTTGCCCGAGCCGGTCACGCGAAAGCGCTTCCCGGCACCGCTGTGGCTCTTGTTCTTCGGCATGTCGCTATCTCCTTGGTTGAAACACATTCGTCGACCCCGTGCTGGGGTCTGGGGCTGAGCCCCGGGTCTCAGGCCTCGATCTCGGGATCGAGGTTCTCGGAGCGGCCCCGCTCCTTCTTCGCCGCGACCGGTCCGGCAGCGTGCGCAGCGTCGCGCTCGGCCTTCTCGTACTCGACGACGGCCTCGCGCTCGGCTTCCTTCTCGGCCTTCTGGACCAAGTAGTCGGCCTTGGCCTCGGCCTTCTTCTTGTGCGGGCCGAGCACCATGATCATGTTGCGGCCGTCCTGCTTGGGCGAGGACTCCACGAAGCCGAGCTCGGTGACGTCCTCGGCCAGGCGCTGCAGCAGCCGGAACCCGAGCTCGGGGCGGTGCTGCTCGCGACCGCGGAACATGATCGTGATCTTGACCTTGTCGCCGGCCTTGAGGAAGCGGACGACGTGGCCCTTCTTCGTCTCGTAGTCGTGCGCGTCGATCTTGGGACGAAGCTTCATCTCCTTGATGATCACGTTCGTCTGGTTGCGCCGGGCCTCACGAGCCTTCTGGGCGTTCTCGTACTTGAACTTCCCGTAGTCCATGAGCTTGCAGACCGGGGGGCGCGCCATCGGGGCGATCTCGACGAGGTCGAGGTCGGCCTCCTGGGCAAGGCGCAGCGCGTCGGCGGTGGGAACGATGCCGACGGTCTCGCCGCTGGGGCCAACGAGGCGGACTTCCTGGACGCGGATCCGGTCGTTGATTCGAAGCTCGGTGCTGATGGGTCCTCCAGTGGATGGGTGGATATGGCGGTCAATCCGTTGCCGGACGATGTCGTCAGTCCAAGCGGAGGCCAGCCATGACCACCTACCTCCGGCTCATGGACGAATGTCACCCACGAGCCCAGGTCGGGCCATCAGACCGGACCCGACGACCTGTTGGTGCTGCGGTCGATGCGGGTGGGAGATGATCGAGCCTGATCTCCGCTTGATGGATCGGTGGCACGCGAGTGCCACTGATCCGGTCAGTGATGAATGCTAGTGGATCAGGGCGCCGACGGCGAATCGTCCGCCTGGAGCCAGGCGAGGCCGCCCTCGACGCGGGCCAGCGTGTAGCCGGCGGCCAGGGCGCGCAGGCTCTCGCCGTCCACCACGAACCTGGTGGGTCCAGCGAGGTCGATGACCAGCGCGGAGGCCTCTTCCTGCACCGCCGCCTGCGCGGCCGTGCGGGCGGCCACCGGCACCGGACGGGCCTCGGGGTTCCAGGCAGCGAGCGTCTCGGTGCTCGTGAACGCCAGGAGCCCCCGTCGTCCGTCGGGGGTCTGCGTGAGGACGGCAGCCATGTCGCTGGACTTGTCGTGGGCCAGACCGGCCTCGTCGACCTCGACCTCGCCGAGCACCGCGACGACC
>NZ_JAXMNS010000297.1:0-4944 GCF_034670285.1 Nocardioides sp.
GACGGCGCCCGACGGGCGCCGTCCCCGGGAGGCAGCCACCGGGCGCACCGTGATCACCCCGAACGCCGCGATCGCCATGCCGCTCGCGAGCAGCAGGTAGCCACCCGTGTCGCTCGCGACGAGGTAGTCGCCCTCAGGACGCGGGTTGCTGAAGTAGAGGACCGAGCCGAGCCAGCCCAGCGCGAACGGAAGCCGCGCCCACCAGCCCGGCGGAAGCGCGAGCACGCTCGCCAGGGCCGCCACCAGGGCGACGGTGAGTCCGAGGGTCCCGCCGTGCACCAGGACCGAGGCGGTGCCGACCACGGCTCCCGCCGCGAGTGACAGCACCGCGAGGGGGACCCGCAGCCTCATGGCCTCAGAGCCCGGCGAACAGGTCGGTCTCGAGGCCCTGGTCGTCGAGGGGGCCGCGCTCGCCCTTGGCGATCCGGTAGAACTCCACGCCCCAGGCCGTCGAGCCGACGTTGTTGGAGAGGGCGAAGAACGGACCGTCGGTGGTGATCTGCGTGCGGTGCGCGGCCAGGGCGGCCATCTTGGCGTCGACGTGCTCCTGAGCATCGACGGCGCAGGCGAGGTTCTCGTCGGCGGTGATGAACGGCGGCAGCGGCCCGTCGGGGTCCATGCCCTCGAACGACGAGGTGTCGCCGGCCTCGCGCATCTTGCGGAGCCCGGCGCGCATCCGCGACTCCGACATCGCGCCCCAGTAGATCTTGGCGATGTCCCAGTGCTCGCCCAGGTCGGGGCGGTAGGTCGGCACCGCGGCCAGGGAGGCGGCGTAGGTCGCGACGCGGTGGGCCTGGATGTGGTCGGGGTGGCCGTAGCCGCCGAAGTCGTCGTAGGCGACCATCACCTGCGGTCGGACCTCGCGGATCACCTCGACGAGGTGGTTGGCCGCCTCGGTGAGGTCGGCACTCCAGAAGGCGTTCTCGTGGATGTCGTCGGCCGCGACCGCGTGACCGTCGGCGTGCCACTTCATCCCGGAGTCGCGGTAGGTGCCGAACCCGCCGAGGTAGCGGTGGTCGGTGACGCCGAGGGCAGCCATCGCGTCGGCCAGCTCGGTACGACGGTGCTCGGCGAGCCCGCCGTCGAGGTGGTCGGCGAGGTGCTCGAGCTCGGGCACGAGGATCTCGCCCATCTCACCACCGGTGCAGGTCACGAGGGTGACGCCGCGACCCTCGGCGACGTACTTGGCCATCGTGGCGCCCTGCCCGATCGACTCGTCGTCGGGGTGGGCGTGCACGAGGAGAAGTCGCTGGGAGGGGGCGTTGCTCATGAGGGCGAGCCTAGTCGGCCCTACTGCACGTCATCCTGCGGGCGCTTGATGCGCTTCGGCGCGGACGGGAGGTCGAGCGGGGGCAGCGCGGGGGCGGCCGGCTCCTCGTCGTCGAACCAACCGTCGAGGTCGTCGACGACGAGCTCGAGGAGCAGGTCGGGAGCATCGGTGACGACCGCCCAGGGGTGGTCCTCGTCGTCGTCCTCGCCGGCCAGCCGCTCGCGGGCCAGCTCGGCGTCGTAGCCCTCACGGCGGAGTCGTGCGATCGCGGAGCGGGCGTCGTCCTCCTCGAAGAAGATGCCGCGCGCGCTCATGCCCCGCCGCTCCCCCGGAGCAGCTCGCCGAGCTGCCAGAGGAAGGGCAGGTCGGGCTCGAGCCACTCGACGTCGTCGAGCTCGTCGGCGCCGAGCCAGGTGATCGCGTCGTGCTCGGTCGGCTGCGGACGACCGGCGGACGCCGACGCGGTGGCCACGAGGAGCTGGTGCGTCGTCCCGATCGCGGAGGCGCCGTCGAGCCAGCCGGTGATCTCGATGTCGAGCTGCAGCTCTTCGGCGATCTCGCGGACCAGCGCCTGCTCGGGGCCCTCCCCCGGCTCGACCTTGCCGCCGGGGAACTCCCAGAGTCCGGCGGCCTTGGGCGGCGACGTACGACGACAGGCCAGCACCCGACCGTCGCGAATGATCGCGGCGCCGACAACCGTGCGGACCTGCGGGGGCTGAGACTTACTCATGTCGGCAGGATAGGGGGGGGCCTGCTCCCCACGGACTCCACCTACGCCCCGGCGACGACCTCAGCGGGACGATCGACGCCCTGGCCGCGTCGCTCGGCGGGCGCGTCGGCGCGCAGGTGCTCGGTGACCTCAACCGTCAGGGACGGCGCTCCTGGGCTCCCGGGCGGGCCGTCGAGCGGGCGTGGACCTTCGATCGCGCCGACCGCCGCGACCTGCGCTGGTGGCCGCAGGGCGTGGACGTGCGCGGCTCGACGGTGGCGCTCACCTGGTACGCCAAGAAGTTGCCCGGCGATGCCGTCACCCAGGGAGCTCGGGTCACGTTCTTCGACCTCGAGACCTGCCGCTACCGCCACGTGCTGCTCGTGCAGCCGACCCTGGTGGACGGCACCCCCGGCGTCGCACCGCTGCCCGTCCACGCCGGTGGACTGGTGTGGGCCGGCGACCACCTGCACGTCGCTGCCACGGCGAAAGGGTTCTGGAGCGCGCGCCTCGACGACGTGCTGCGGGTCTCGCACGAGACGGCGTACGGCTACCGCTACGTGCTCCCCGTGCACACCGCCTACCGAGCGAGCGCGGACGACGGCGTCGAGCGGCTGCGCTACTCGTTCCTGTCACGGGACGGCGACGACCTCCTGGTGGGCGAGTACGCCGCCGGTGACCGCAGCCGTCGTCTGGCCCGGGTGCCGCTCGACCCCGCGACGCGTCTGCCCACCGGCAACCCGGAGGTGCTGGGTGACGGCGTCGGGCACATGCAGGGCGTGGTCCGCGTCGACGGGCGCCTCTACGCCACGACCTCCCACGGACGCTCACGGTTGGGGTCGGTGTGGACCGGCACCCCCGGCGCCCTCACCCGGCACCGCTGGGCGATCCCGATGGGGCCCGAGGACCTCACCCACGACCTCGACAGCGACCGACTCTGGTCGGTCACCGAGCACCCGTGGGCGCGGTGGATCTACTCGATGAAGCGGTCCTGGTTCGACTGAGACCGGGATCTACCTCGGGAGGCGAGCCAGCTGGCGCGCCTGCGCGACGAGCCGACCAGCTGAGTCCCAGACCTCGCAGTCCTCCTCGAACATCCCGCCGGCGATGTTGCGCGTCGCGTGCCGCACGCGCAACCAGCCGGGGGCGGGCTTGGCGCGCACGTGGGCGGTGAGCTCGAGCGTCGGCGCCCAGCCCAGCTGGCCGTAGGTGAACATCACGGGCGGCAGCGCGTCGACCACGAGCAGCAGCTCGATCGGGTCGGGCTCGCGGCCGTCCTCGAGGCGGAACCACGCCCGCAGCTCGCCGCTGTTGTTGGGCTCACCGACGGCCCAGCCGATGTCGTCGGGGTGGAACAGCATCTCGAAGCGCTCCATCAGCGGCGCGATCTTGCGCAGGCTCTCGGGCGCCATCGAGTTGGACACGCACTGCTCGCGCGGCGGCAGGTCGAACGGCACCGCGGTGGTGCGCACGTCTTCAGCCTCACGGTCGAGGTCGCCGTACGTCGCCAGCACGGTGATCCGGGTGTCGTCACCCTGCTTCAGGTCGGCGGCGGCGGTCGCGACGCTGCCTCCCTCCCGCAGCACCTTCACGTCGACCTGTGCCGGGCCCTCGGTGGTGGCCGACAGGTAGTAGGCGCTGATGCTCAGCGGGTCCGGCTTGGTGGGCAGGCTCGCCTTGAGGGCGTTGCCGATCACCGCCAGGAGGTAGCCGCCGTTGAGGCCCCCGCCCACCATCCAGCCGCCCTCGAGCTGGGCGGAGTAGGTGTGGTCACCCCGGTCGGCCGGGTTGACGGCGGTCTGGGTGTCGAAGACAGAGCTCACGACCGGGACGTTATCGAACTCGCGCTTGCCCGACTCGAACTGGCTCCGCCGCGCGAGAAGTCGTCGGCTGCCGACGAGGTGGTCGCGGATCGGGCGCGGGTGGACTTGATCGCGGAGCTGGAGCGGTTGAAGTCGGCGGCGTGTGCGATCCAGGCCGAGCTGGCCGTCGACCTCGACGCCTCGGTGCGCTCGCGTGATGCCCGCCAAGGAGTGCGCCCCGAACGACGCGGCCGTGGGGTCGCAGCCCAAGTGGCGCTGGCCCGTCAGGAGTCACCCCACCGCGGTGGGGTGCTGCTGGGGCTGGCCAAGGACCTCGTCACCGACCTGGGCTGCACCCACACGGCGCTGCGCGAGGGACGGATCAGCGAGTACCGCGCCCAGGTCGTCGCCACCGAGTCCGGGCCCCTGGGACGCGAGGACCGTGCCGGCCTCGACGAGGCCGTCTGCGGCGTCGACGCCGACGGATACAGCCCGGTCGACACGATGGGCACCGCCCAGCTCACCGGCGAGATCCGCCGCCGGGTCCAGGCCCTCGACCCCGCCGCCGTCGCCCGCCGCAGGTCCAAGGCCGAAGCAGCCCGCCGCGTCTCGATCCGTCCGACCGAGGACACCATGGTCTATGTGACCGGCACGCTGCCCGTCGTCGCGGGCGTCGGCGCGTTTGCCGCTCTCAGCAAGCAGGCAGAAGCCCTCGTCAGCCAGGGCGACGAACGGACCAAGAGCCAGATCATGGCCGACCTCATGGTTGAGCGCCTCACCGGGCAGAAGCAGGCAGCCGACACGGGGCTCACCATCGACCTCGTGATCTCCGACGAGAGCCTGCTCGGTGGCGGCAACGAGCCCGCCGTCCTGCCCGACGCTCCCGGGGCACCCACGATCCCCGCGCAGGTCGCCCGGGAGGTCGTCGGCCATGCGCTCGACGCCCAGACCACGACCTGGATCCGGTCCCTCTACGCCGACCCCACCGGACGCCTCGTCGCGATGACGCGCAGGCAGCGGTTCGTGACCGGCGGACTCGCCGACTTCCTGAAGCTCCGCGATCAAGGAATCTGCCGGACCCCCTGGTGCGACGCCCCCATCCGCCACACCGACCACATCACCCCCGCAGCGGTCGGCGGGCAGACCACCGAGAGCAACACCCA
>NZ_JAXMNS010000298.1:0-4944 GCF_034670285.1 Nocardioides sp.
GAGCAACGCGGCCAGGGCGCCCGGAGCGGGTCGCGAGTCGTCGTGGAGCAGCCAGATCCACTCGTGGTCGTCACCCTCGGCCGACACGTGGTCCAGTCGCTCGAGGCCCCGCCGTACGGCAGCGGGGTACGACGTCGAGGAGGGGGCGTCGACCACGTCGGCCACCGGAGCGAGGAGCGCGGCGCTCTCGTCCTTGCTGCCGGTGTCGACCGCGACCACCGGCGTCCTCGGGTCGAGGCCCTGCTCAGCCAGGCCCTCCAGCACGCCCGGGAGCCAGCGCGCACCGTCGTGACTGACGATGAGCACGGCCACCTGGGCGGTGGTCAGGATGGCGGAGGACACCAGCGCACCCTAGAGCGCGCAGGCTGGGGAGGAAAAAGTCTCGGCACCGAGAACCGGCCCGAAAAAGCAGCAGGACCCCGGTCTTCATCGACCGGGGTCTCCCTGCTGTGGTGCGCTTGCGACGGATCGTGCTAGACGGCGCGCTTCTTGAGCTTGCGGCGCTCCCTCTCGGAGAGACCACCCCAGATGCCGAACCGCTCGTCGTTCATCAGGGCCGACTCGAGGCACTCGTCGCGCACCTCGCACGTGAGGCACACCTTCTTCGCCTCTCGCGTCGACCCACCCTTCTCGGGGAAGAACGCCTCGGGATCGGTCTGAGCGCACAGCGCGCGCTCCTGCCATCCCGCTTCGTCCGTCTCCGGTTCAAGGAGAAAGAGCTCTCTCATGGTTATCTGCCTCTCGACCCGGCTGTTCCTCCGCCAGGATGACGGAGGGAATAACCCCCACACTTGCTGAACAACACTGTGAGAATTACATGCCTGTCGTAGCCGTAAGTCAAGCCCCGCATCTGCTATGGCCCCACCAGGGGCAGGGGTCCCGGCCACAGCGGCCCGTCACGGGGGCGGCACAGTAGGACCCATGAAGAACATCACGGTGTTGTGCGGCGGAATGGGCGGGGCCCGGTTCCTCCAAGGACTGCGTCACGGTATCGCCTCGGGCTCGCTGCCCGCGATCGACGACGGTGTGACGATCACCGCCATCACGAACACCGCCGACGACCTCTGGATGCACGGGCTGAAGATCTGCCCCGACCTCGACACCGTCATGTACACCCTCGGCGACGGCATCGACCCCGGCCGCGGCTGGGGTCGGCGCGAGGAGACGTGGAGCATCAAGGAGGAGCTCGTCGAGTACGGCGTCGAGTCGACCTGGTTCGGCCTCGGCGACCGCGACCTGGCCACGCACCTCGTCCGCACCCAGATGCTCGACGCCGGCTACCCGCTCTCCGAGGTGACCAGCGCGCTGTGCCGCCGCTGGCAGCCCGGCGTACGACTCGTGCCCATGAGCGACGACCGCATCGAGACCCACGTGGCGATCGCCGACGACGAGGCACCCAGCGGACGACGGGTCGTGCACTTCCAGGAGTACTGGGTCCGGCTGCGCGCCGAGGTGCCCGCGGAGGCCGTCGTCGTGGTCGGTCTCGACGAGGCGACCCCCGCACCGGGCGTCATCGAGGCCATCACCGACGCCGACCTGGTGATCCTGCCGCCGTCCAACCCGGTGGTCTCGATCGGCACGATCCTAGGCGTGCCCGGTGTCCGCGAGGCGGTGCGCGGCACCTCGGCCCCGGTCGTCGGGCTCTCCCCCATCGTCGGAGGGACCCACGTGCGCGGGATGGCCCACCAGATGCTCACCTCGATCGGCGTCGAGGTCAGCGCCGGCGCCGTCGGGCGCCACTACGGCTCCCGCCAGGGCTCCGGCACCGGCGTGCTCGACGGGTGGCTCGTCGACGCGAGCGACGCCGACCAGGTCGCCGCCGTGCGCGAGGCCGGGATCGCGTGCGAGGCCGTGCCGCTGATGATGACCGACCACGACGCCACCGCAGCGATGGTGGCGGCGGCCATCGCCCTGGTGGGCGAGGGCCGGTCCGCGTGACCTCACGCGAGCAGGCCGTCCGGGCCCACGCACCCGACGGCGCACCCGAGATCGCCGCCGGCACCGACCTCGCCGACGTGCTCCTCGCCCTGCTCCCCACGGACGGGCTCACTGGCGGGCTCGCAGACGGGCTCCAAGACGGGGACGTCGTCGTCGTCACCAGCAAGGTCGTCAGCAAGGCCGAGGACCGCGTCGTCCTCGGGACCCGCGACGAGCACCTCGCTGCCGAGACGCAGCGCGTCGTGGCCCGCCGCGGCCCCACGACCATCGTCCGGACCCGCCACGGCCTCGTGCTGGCCGCCGGCGGCATCGACTCCTCCAACGTCGTCCAGGGCAGCTCGGTGCTGCTGCCCCTCGACCCCGATGCCTCGGCCCGGCGGCTGCGCGCCGCCCTGCACCGCCGCACCGGCCTGCGCCTCGGCGTCATCATCACCGACACCGCCGGGCGCGCCTGGCGCGAGGGCCAGACCGACATCGCGATCGGCGCCGCCGGCGTCGTCGTCGCCGAGAGCTTCGCCGGGCGCCACGACGCGCACGGCAACGAGCTGGCCGTCACCGCCCCGGCCGTCGCCGACGAGATCGCCGGTCTCGCCGAGCTGGCCCAGGGCAAGCTCGGGGCCCGGCCCTTCGCGATCGTGCGCGGACGGGACGACCTGGTGCTGCCGGTCGACGACGACGGTCCGGGCGCGAGCGCGCTGGTGCGGGTCGAGGGCCAGGACCTCTTCGGCTACGGGGCTCGCGAGGCGGTGCTGCGCGCTGTGCGTGGCGAGGCCTCCGACCGCGCTCCCTTCGGCGCTCCAGTGACCGCCGACGACCTCGTGCACGCGTTCGCCGAGACCCTCGAGGTCGAGGCCGTCACCACGGCACCCGACTGCGTGCAGGCGTCCGTCGAGGGGGCCGGTGCGGCGGCACGGGCCGCAGTGCTCGCCTTCGCGCACGGCTGGCAGGTCGACGCCGACCCCGGGCCGACCGCTGACGACACCGCTCTCCGGCTCCGACCGTGCAGTCCGTAGACTTCACGCGATCCCGACCGACGCCCCACCAGAAGTGAAGGTAAGCCGACTGTGGCCAAGCCGTCCAAGTCCGACAAGAGCGCGCGCCAGGCGTTGATCGACAGTGCGATGAAGAAGCAGCGCAGCGCCGAGAAGCGCCGCAGCAACATCATCGTCACCGTCTGCGTGATTATCGCCCTCGGGCTCATCGGAGCGGCTTCCTACCAGCCGATCAAGAACGCCCTCGACCTGCGCAAGTACAGCAGTCTCGAGGTCGCCGAGGTCGGCGCTGCGGCCTCCGTGTGCCAGGACGTCGTCACCGAGGACGCCACCGACGTCAACAACCACGTGCCGCAGGGCACCGAGGTGACCTACGAGACCTCGCCCCCGGCGTTCGGTCCGCACTGGAACGTCGCCGGCGTCGCGCCGGCACCGTTCACCGAGAAGTTCTACGACGCCGACGACCGCCCCGAGCTCGAGGCGCTGGTGCACAACCTCGAGCACGGCTACACGATCCTCTGGTACGACGAGAGCGTCGCCGAGGACGCCGGTCAGATCAGCGAGATCAAGGCCATCGCGAAGAAGTTCGACCTCGAGGACACCAACTTCCGCCTCAAGTTCATCGCGGCCCCGTGGCTCTCCAGCGACGAGGACGGCGACCCGTTCCCCGAGGGCCAGCACGTGGCGATGACCCACTGGAAGGGCGACGAGACGAGCTCCACCGGGGTCTGGCAGTACTGCTCCGAGACGAGCGGAGAGGCCCTGGAGACCTTCATGGCCGACTACCCCTACACCGACTCCCCGGAGTCCGGCGCACTGTAGGTCAGGCCAGTCCAGGTCAGGCCAGGCCAGGCCAGGTCAGGTCAGGTCGCTGCGCCCCTCGTCCTTGAGGCGGCTCACGATCTGCTTGACGGCCTGCGCCTGGGCGCGGGTGGTCACCAGCAGCGCGTCGGGGGTGTCGACGACGACCACGTCGTCGAGGCCGATCACGGCGACGACCTTCCCTCCGGCCGGCACCACGAGGCCGGTGCTGTGGATGGCGTGCACGAGCGCCGGGTCGCCGAGCACGGTCGTCCCCGAGTCGGCGTCGGCCGCGCCCTCGAGCAGGGTGGCGAGCGAGTCGAAGTCGCCGATGTCGTCCCAGCCGAAGGACGCCGGCACCACGACCACGCGTCCGGCCGCAGCCGCGGGCTCGGCGACGGCGTGGTCGAGGGCGATCTTCGGCAGTGACTCCCAGCTCTCGGCCAGGGTGTCGGGGGCCGCGGCGATCGCCCGCAGGGCGGCGGTGAAGTCGGGGTCCTGCTCGGCGAGCAGGTCCAGCAGCACGCCGGGTCGTACGACGAACATGCCGGCGTTCCACTGGAACGTCCCGGTGGCGAGGTAGCCCTGCGCGACCTCGACCGACGGCTTCTCCACGAACTCTCGCACCGCGTGCGCGCCGGCGTGGCCGTCGAGGGCGTCGCCCACGTGGATGTAGCCGAAGGCCGAGGACGGGAAGGTCGGCTTGATCCCGATCGTCACCAACCAGCCGTCACGCGCAGCGCGGACGGCGACCTCGACGGCCTCGCCGAAGACATCGGGGTCGGTGATCACGTGGTCGGCGGCGAACGAGCCCATCACGGCGTCGGGGTCGCGTCGCTCGAGCATCGCGGCAGCCAGCCCGATGGCGGCCATCGAGTCGCGCGCCGAGGGCTCCGCGACGATCGAGTGCGCCGGCACCTCCGGCAGCTGAGCCGCGACGGCCTCCGCGTGGGCCTGTCCGGTCACGACCAGGAAGCGTTCGTCGACCAGGGGCGCGAGGCGGTCCCACGTGCCCTGGAGCAGCGAGCGCTCGGTGCCGGTGAGGTCACGCAGGAACTTGGGGGCGGCCGAGCGCGAGAGCGGCCACAGCCGGGTGCCGGCACCGCCCGCAGGAACGACGGCCCAGAAGTTGTCGATCGAGGTCATGGCGTCGAGCCTAGGGGTGCGCGAGAGACTGGCTCCATGAACCCTCCGCCCGCCGCTCCGACCGCCC
>NZ_JAXMNS010000299.1:0-4943 GCF_034670285.1 Nocardioides sp.
CGTGCGGCCCTCGAGGGCCGCACGTCGGTGCTGGTCGGCTCGAGCGGCGTCGGCAAGTCGACCCTCGTCAACGCCCTCGTGCCCGACGCCGACCGCGAGGTCGGGGTGGTCAACGCGGTCACCGGTCGCGGACGCCACACCTCCACCTCGGCCTACATGCTCGCGCTCCCCGGTGGTCCCGGGTGGATCATCGACACCCCCGGCATCCGCTCCTTCGGGCTCGCGCACGTCAAGCCCGAGGACCTCATCGGGGCGTTCCCCGACCTCGACGAGATGACCGAGGACTGCCCCCGCGGCTGCACCCACGGCGAGGAGGAGCCCGAGTGCGGGCTCGACGACGCCGTCACGGCGGGTCAGGCCGACCCCGACCGGGTCTCGTCGTTCCGTCGGCTCCTGGCCGCCCGCACCGCGAGCGACTACTGAGGCGCCCGCTCAGCCGTTGAACGAGTCGGGTGGGTAGACCGCCCGGGCGCCGGCGTCGCCGGTGAGGACGACGAGCACCAGCAGGGCGATGGCAGCCGCCGCCAGCAGGACGTGGAGCCCGAGGCGGACAGCGGCACCGCGGTCGCGCCAGAACGCCGCGAGCAGCGCGACGACCCCGAAGCCGACCGTCACCCAGATCAGCAGACCGGCACGCTCCTGGTGGCGGTCGATCTGGGCGTTCTCGGCGAAGAACGCGTTGGCGTCGCGAAAGCTGTTGCCGCTGACGAACGCGGTCACGATCGAGGCGACGGTCACGAGCGCCATCACCACCAGCGGCGCGCGCAGCCGCTCCTGCCACGCCGGGCGGACGACGTACACGATCGCCAGGAGAGCAGCGAGGGGACCGAAGACCACCGCCGCGTGCACCACGAGCGGGTGGAGGGGAAGCCCGTTGATCTCCATGGTGCTGATTGAACCAGGAGCGGCACCTTTAGTGTGGCTCTCGTGCCACCCTCGCAGACCGACTACACCGACGACCTCCGCCTCGCGCACGTGCTGGCCGACGACGCCGACTCGCTGACGACCACGCGGTTCAAGGCGCTCGACCTCCACGTCATGAGCAAGCCCGACCTGACCCCCGTCACCGACGCCGACCAGGCGGTCGAGGAGGGCATCCGGCGCACGCTGTCGCGGGTTCGATCGCGCGACGCGATCACCGGCGAGGAGCAGGGCTCGAGCGGCAACTCCGCGCGCCGCTGGATCGTCGACCCCATCGACGGCACCAAGAACTTCGTGCGAGGGGTCCCGGTCTGGGCCACCCTGATCTCGCTCGCCGTCGACGACGAGGTCGTGCTCGGTGTCGTGTCGGCGCCCCAGCTCCAGCGTCGCTGGTGGGCGTCGAAGGGCAACGGCGCATGGACCGGACGCTCGCTCCTCAAGGCCACGCAGATGCAGGTCTCCGACGTACGACGGCTCGAGGATGCGTCGCTGTCCTACTCCTCGCTCAGCGGCTGGGAGGACCAGCACCGCCTCGACGACGCCCTGTCGCTGATGCGGCGCTGCTGGCGCACCCGCGCCTACGGCGACTTCTGGTCCTACATGCTGCTCGCGGAGGGCGCTGTCGACCTGGCCGCCGAGCCCGAGCTCGAGGTCTACGACATGGCTGCCCTCGACGTGATCGTGCGCGAGGCCGGCGGCCGGTTCAGCTCCCTCGACGGCACCGACGGCCCGTGGGGTGGCAATGCCCTGGCCTCCAACGGCCACCTGCACGAGGCCGCGCTGTCGTTCCTGGCGCGGTCCGCCGACAGCGGCAGCAGCGACGATCCGGACTGGCCGCGGACCGGCCCCGGCACGGTCAGCGACCTGCGCTCCCGGCGACGCGACGACGACACCCGCGAGTGATGCTGGTCACGCAGCCGCAGCCCGAGTAGTTTTCGAACATGCGGATGAGTGAGCTCCTCAAGGCCAAGAACAACCAGGACATCGTCTCGATCGCGCCGGGTGCCGGCGTACGAGAGCTGATCGCGATGCTCGCCGAGCACAACATCGGTGCGCTGATCGTCTCGGGTGACGGGGTGGCTCTCGAGGGCATCGTGAGCGAGCGCGACGTCGTCCGCCACCTGCACCACGACGGCACCGTCATCAACAACACCGTGTCGGCGATCATGACCACGTCGGTGGAGACCTGCGGCCCGGACGACGACGTCGACGACGTGATGGCGACGATGACCGAGCGGCGCTTCCGCCACGTGCCGGTCTGCGAGGACGGTCGGGTCGTCGGGATCGTCTCGATCGGCGACCTCGTCAAGCAGAAGATCGGACAGCTCACCTTCGAGCGCGACCAGCTCGACGGCTACATCCACCAGTCCTGAGCCACTGCCGTCGACGCGCAGAGCCGGCCCCTAGGCTGACCCGGTGGCACTCCTCTCTCGCACCGGTCCCGGCAACGGCCATCTCCTGATCACCGGCACCGGTCGCTCCGGGACGACGTTGCTCGTGCAGTACTTCGCGGCCCTCGGCTTCGACACCGGTTTCACTCCCGAGCAGATCGAGCGCCGCATCGACGACATCTCCCACGCCGGGCTCGAGACACCGCTCACGCGTGATCCGCTCCCCTACGTCGCCAAGTCGCCGTTCTACACCGGCAGCCTCGGCGAGGCCCTCGACGCCGGCACGATCGAGGTGGGCGCGTGCATCGTGCCGATGCGTGACCTGTTCTCAGCCGCCGAGAGCCGCCGCCGCGTCTCTCAGGCAGCCGCCGACGCAGGGCTGGACCCGGAGTCCGCTCGCGGCGGGCTGACCTTCCAGGCCCAGAAGCGGCCCAAGAAGCAGGAGGAGCGTCTGGCGGTGCAGTTCTACAAGCTCGCCCACACCCTCGTGCGTCACGACGTCCCGACGTACTTCCTCAACTTCCCGGGCTTCGCCAACGGCGAGCGCACCTTGTATGACGACCTCGAGCCGCTGCTGTCGTCGCACGGGGTGACGCGTGAGGAGTCCGCTGCCGCGCTCGCCTCGGTCGTGGACGTCGGGCTGATCAGCGACTTCGGACAGCCGTGATCCCGTGAGCCGCACGTGAGCGGTGCGGCTCGGCAGACGGGGCTCTCCCTCGACACCTCGAAGGGACGCTGGGTGCTGCTGGCCACCGTCCTCGGCTCGGCTCTCGCCGGCATCGACGCGACCGTCGTCAACGTCGCGCTCCCGGCCATCGGCGCCGACCTCGGCGGTGGCTTCGCCTCCCTGCAGTGGACGGTCTCGGCCTACGCCCTGACGTTGGCTTCCTTCATCCTGCTCGGAGGGACGCTCGGCGACCGTTTCGGACGGCGTCGCGTGTTCCTGGTGGGCGTCGTGTGGTTCGCACTCGCCTCTGCGCTCTGCGGCCTCGCCGTCAGTGTCGAAATGCTGATCGGCGCTCGTGCACTGCAGGGCGTCGGTGCGGCGCTGCTGACCCCGGGGAGCCTGGCGATCCTCCAGGCGTCGTTCGGGAGGGTCGACCGGGCTCGTGCGATCGGTGCCTGGTCGGGCCTCGGTGGGGTCGCGACGGCCATCGGGCCGCTCCTCGGTGGCTGGCTGGTCGAGGTCGCCTCGTGGCGCTGGGTCTTCTTGATCAACCTTCCGCTGGCCGCTCTCGTCGTGGCGGTCGCGGTGCGTCACGTGCCCGAGACCCGCGATCCCTCGGCCGGCGGCGCGAGCGTCGACTGGTCCGGCGGGGTGCTCGGGGCACTCGCGCTGGCGGGAGTCACGTTCGCGCTCATCGAGGCCGGCAGCGGTGCGGGCGTCGTCGTGCCGGCTCTGGCCGTGGGCGTCGTCGCGGCGGGGCTCTTCGTGGTGCGTGAGCGTCGCGCGCGCTATCCGGTGCTGCCGCTGTCGGTCTTCTCCGCCGCGCAGTTCAGCGCGACCAACGCGGTGACCTTCCTGGTCTACGGCGGCTTCGGGGCGCTGTTCTTCCTTCTCGTCGTGCAGCTGCAGGTCGTGGCCGGCTTCGGCGCCGTGGCGTCGGGTGCCGCGCTGCTGCCCGTGACGCTGGTGATGCTGGTGCTGTCGTCACGCTCGGGTGCACTCGCCGCCAGGATCGGCCCACGGCTCCAGATGAGCGTGGGGCCGGTGGTGTGCGCCGGCGGCATGCTGCTGCTCTCAGGCATCGACGAGACGTCGTCGTACGCCCTCGGCGTGCTGCCCGGGGTGAGCGTCTTCGGCCTCGGCCTGGCGATCATGGTCGCGCCGCTCACCGCAGCAGCCCTCGCCGCTGCGCCGGCCGCTCACGCCGGGATGGCCTCCGGGGTCAACAACGCGGTGGCCCGCACCGGCGGACTGCTTGCGGTGGCCGCGATCCCGGCGCTCGCCGGGCTCGGCTCCGACGGCTTCTCGGCCCCCGACCTCGCCGCCGGGTATCCCGTGGCGCTGCAGATCTCGGCGGGCATCCTGCTGCTCGCCGGCCTGGTGGCTGCGCTGACGGTGAGCAACGAGCTGCTGGAGCACGACGAGCCCGGACTGCCTGAGGCGCCTGACGCGCCCGAAGCGATCGTCTCGGAGCATCATCTGCCCCACTGCGCAGTCGGCGGGCCGCCGCTGCTGTGCACCTGCGAGTCGGAGACCCCGGGCGGCTGAACGGGTGAGCGGCGCTGGTTAGGCTGGTGGCATGAACAAGCCTGAGATCGACTTCCCTGACTTCGAGCCGCCTGCCGACCTGGTCATCACCGACCTCACCGAGGGAGACGGCGCCGAGGCCGCCGCCGGCCAGACCGTGAAGGTGCACTACGTGGGCGTGGCCCACTCCACCGGCGAGGAGTTCGACGCCTCCTACAACCGCGGCGAGCCGCTCCAGTTCCGCCTCGGCATCGGCCAGGTCATCGCGGGCTGGGACACCGGTGTGCAGGGCATGAAGGTCGGCGGCCGTCGCCAGCTCGTGATCCCCCCGCACCTCGGCTACGGCGAGCGCGGTGCCGGTGGCGTCATCAAGCCCGGCGAGACGCTGATCTTCGTGGTCGACCTGATCGGCGTCAGCTGACGCCTCGCGCCGTGAG
>NZ_JAXMNS010000300.1:0-4935 GCF_034670285.1 Nocardioides sp.
CTCGGGCGTCGCGGACCGCGGCGATCGCGGTCGGGGTGGTGGTCTTGGGCACACCCTGATTCTACCTGCGACCACCGACATTCGACAGGGTGTTCGAACGATCTGTGGATGAGATGGTGGGTCGGTTCCGGGGCTTCGTCGACGGGCTCGTACCTCGCCCTGCTCAGCCTCCGGAGGGGCGTGAGGGGTTTCGAGGCTCACTTCGTTCGCACCTCGACCACCGTGGGGTGGCGGTCCGGTCGGGTCGTACCGCACTGAGGGTGATCTGGGCGTCAGCACGTAGGCTGGGCAGGCCATGAACGCAGCAGCACTCCGCCCCGAACCCCGGGTCCACTACCTCGACCACGCCGCCACCACACCGATGGTGCCCGCGGCGATCGAGGCGATGACGTCGCACCTGCAGGCCGTCGGGAATCCCAGCTCGCTGCACGCTTCGGGGCGCTCGGCTCGACGGGTCGTGGAGGAGTCGCGCGAGACGATCGCGCAGGCGCTCAACTGTCGTCCGGGCGAGGTCGTGTTCACCTCCGGTGGCACCGAGTCCGACAACCTCGCACTCAAGGGCATCCACTGGTCACGCGCCGCGGCGCTGGGGGAGCGGCCCCGGCTGATCTCGACCGCGATCGAGCACCACGCCGTCCTCGACCCGCTCGAGTGGATGCAGGAGAGCGGCGAGGCCGAGGTCTGCCTGCTCGACGTCGACAACCTCGGTCGTCTCGACCTCGACCAGCTGCGCCGGCTCGTGGTCGAGCGCCCGGTCTCGCTGATCTCGGTGATGTGGGCCAACAACGAGGTCGGCACGCTGCAGCCGCTCGACGAGGTCGTGGCCATCGCCGCCGAGCACGGCATCCCCGTGCACACCGATGCGGTGCAGGCGCTCGGCGCCGTCCCGCTCGACTTCGCCGCCTCCGGCGTCGACGCCATGACCGTGACCGGCCACAAGGTCGGCGGACCCTACGGCGTCGGCGCGCTCGTCGTACGGCGTGAGCTCGGCGTGACGCCGCTCGTGCACGGCGGTGGCCAGGAGCGCGACATCCGCAGCGGCACCCTGGACGCGCCCGCGATCGCCGGCTTCGCGGCCGCCGTCGAGCTGGCCGTCAAGCAGCAGGCCGAGCACGCCGCCCGGGTGACCGCCCTGCGCGACGACCTCGTACGGCGGGTGCTCGCGGAGGTGGCCGACGCCCACCTGCACGGTGACCCCGAGCACCGATTGCCCGGCAACGCCCACCTCGGGTTCTCCGGCTGCGAGGGCGACTCCCTGCTCATGCTCCTCGACGCCCGCGGCATCGAGTGCTCCACCGGCTCGGCGTGCTCGGCCGGCGTCGCGCAGCCCTCCCACGTGCTGCTCGCGATGGGGTGCACGCCCGAGGCTGCGCGCCACTCGCTGCGCTTCTCGCTGGGCCACACCTCGACCCAGGCCGACGTCGACGCCGTCGTGGCCGCGATCGGACCCGTCGTCGAACGGGCTCGGGCGGCTCGACGATGAAGGTCCTCGCTGCCATGTCGGGCGGCGTCGACTCCGCCGTCGCTGCCGCGCGCGCCGTGGAAGCCGGCCACGACGTCACCGGCATCCACCTCGCGCTCTCGCGCAACCCGCAGTCCTACCGCTCGGGCGCCCGCGGCTGCTGCACGATCGAGGACAGCAACGACGCGCGCCGTGCCGCCGACGTGATCGGGATCCCCTTCTACGTCTGGGACCTCTCCGAGGAGTTCCACGAGGAGGTCGTCGAGGACTTCATGGACGAGTACGCCGCTGGGCGTACCCCCAACCCGTGCCTGCGCTGCAACGAGAAGATCAAGTTCGCCGCGGTGCTCGAGCGTGTTCTCGCGATGGGCTTCGACGCGGTCGCGACCGGCCACTACGCCCAGCTGCGCACGGCGCCGGCCGAGCAGGGCGGGCTCATCGAGATGCACCGCGCGATCGACGCCGGCAAGGACCAGTCCTACGTGCTCGGGGTCCTCGACCAGCGCCAGCTCGCGCACTCCCTGTTCCCGCTCGGCGACTCCACCAAGCCCGACGTCCGTCTCGAGGCCGAGCGCCGCGGGCTGCTGGTGGCCGACAAGCCCGACAGCCACGACATCTGCTTCGTCGCGGACGGCGACAACGCCGGCTGGCTGCGCGAGAAGCTCGGCGACCGCGCTCCCAACGAGGGCGGCGACATCGTCGACGACGACTCCGGCGAGGTGCTCGGGCAGCACGACGGCACCTACGGCTATACCATCGGCCAGCGCAAGGGGCTGCGCATCGGACGCCCCGCGCCAGACGGCAAGCCACGCTTCGTGCTCGACATCGAGCCGGTCTCCGGCACCGTGACGGTCGGTCCGCGCGAGCGGCTCGCGGTCCACTCGCTGCGGGCGATCCGGCCACGCTGGTGCGGTGCGGTGCCCGGCGTGCTCGAGGGCCCGAGCGTCACCGTGCAGCTGCGCGCCCACGGCGAGGAGCTGCCGGCCACGGTGCGCCACGACGAGGAGGCCGGCACCGTCGAGGTCGAGCTGCACGAGCCCGCCTTCGGCATCGCCCCCGGCCAGGCCGTCGTCGTCTACGACAGCACCCGCGTCGTCGGCTCGGCGACGATCTCGGCGACTGACCGCGTGTCGGCGTGAGTGCCCTCGTGTCCCACGGGGCGTTCGGCACCGGCATCGGCTCGATGCCGGGCGAGGACCTCGAGACCTCCCTCAAGGTCGTCCTCGACGCCCTGGCTCACGACCGCGGGCTGCCGTTCCTCCCCGAGCTCCCGGCCCGGGGCGTCGCCTCCGGCATGGTGGGGCGCACCCTGGCGCTCATCGAGGGCATCGGCGTCGACCTCCAGCCGGCCGGCTGGCGCCTGACTGATGCCGCCGGCGTCGACCAACGACGCGCCCGCAGCCGCCTCGACCAGGACCTCGACGTGCTCGAGGAGCAGACCCAGGGCTACGACGGCGCCTTCAAGGTGCAGGTCACCGGGCCGTGGACCCTCGCCGCCACGGCCGAGAAGCCACGCGGCGACAAGGTCGTCAGCGACCACGGTGCGCGCCGCGACCTCGCACAGGCCCTCGCCGAGGGGGTCCGCGGGCACGTGCGCGACGTACGACGGCGCCTCGACGATCGCGGCGAGACCTCGCGGCTCGTGGTCCAGGTCGACGAGCCGGCGCTGGCGGCCGTGCTCGGTGGGGGAGTGCGCACGGCGTCCGGCTTCGGGCGCCACCGCACGGTGCACCCACCGGAAGCCTCGGAGCAGCTGGGCTGGGTGCTCGCCGCGATCACCGACGAGGGTGCCGAGCCGTGGGTGCACTCGTGCGCCCCGGGGGTGCCGCTCGACCTGCTCCGTGGAGCCGGTGCGCGGGGCCTGGCCGTCGACCTCGACGTGCTCGACGCTGCGGCGCACAACGCGCTGGCCGAGGCCCTCGAGGCCGGTGACCGGGTGGTGCTGGGTGCAGTGTCGTCCCTCGACGACGCGGCGCTGACCGACACCGCCGTCGTCGAGCGGGTGCTGCGCTGGCTCGACATGGTCGGGCTCGACCCCGAGACGGTCGGTCCGCTGCTCGCCGTCTCCCCAGGCTGCGGGATGGCGGGCGCGACGTCGGCCTGGGCCGCTCGCGCGCTGGCCCTGTCGCGGGTGTCCGCGACCAACCTGCCCTGACGTCCGCCGCGATCAGCCGGCGTGGACCGGGGCGCCCTCGGGGCCGTCGGTGGCCAGCTCGGCATGCTTGACGTCGAGCAGGGTCCACACGACCAGCGAGGCACCGAGCATCATGATCGAGCCGACCAGGAACGCGTTGGTCGCGCCCTCGGTGAACGTGGCCTGGAAGACCGCGGAGCCCACGAGCCGCTCGTCGAGCCCGGCCCGGACGACCCCTTCGCCGATGGGCCCGGCGACCACGTCGGCGCGGTCGTTGACGAAGTGGACCGCCACGGTGCTGAGGCTGGCGAGGCCGAGCGCGCCACCGACCTGCTGCATCGTGTTGAGCACGCCCGAGCCGACCCCGGAGTCCTGCGCGCGCACGTGGTGGACCGCGGTCAGGGTGAGGGGCACGAACGTCATGCCCATGCCGATCGCCATCGTGACGATGAAGGGAAAGAGGCTCGACCAGTAGTTGAGGTCGGCACCGGCGGTGCCGCCGGCAGCGATCGCGTCGAGGACCGCGCCCGGGGAGTCGTCGATGGAGATCCGGGAGAACATGAACAGCGAGAACGACGCCAGCAGCGTGCCGGTGCCGGCGATGAAGCGTGGGTCGACCCGGTTGATGAGGTTGGACGACAGGGCCGCGCCGATCACGATGCCGAACGAGAACGGCAGGAACGCGAAGCCGGTGCGCAGCGAGCTGTAGCCGACGACCTGCTGGATGAAGAGGCTGAGGAAGTAGAACATCGAGAACATCGCAGCCGGGGCGAGCATCATCGCGAGGAAGCTCGCCGCCCGAGTGCGGTTCTTGAAGATGCGGAGCGGCAGCAGGGCGTGGTCGGTGCGCAGCTCGACGATGATGAACAGCACCAGCAGCGCGACGCCTCCCACGAGGGCCAGCAGGGTGATGCTGTCTCCCCAGCCGTAGCGCTCGTCGCCGGCCCGGGTGAGTCCGTAGACGAGGCCGAGGAGTCCGCTGGTGGCCGTGATGGCGCCGGGCACGTCGAGGCGACCGCGTCCGGAGGCGGACTCGGGCAGGAAGCGCGGGGCGAGGGCCGCCGCGACCAGGCCGATCGGGGTGTTGATCAGGAAGGTCAGGCGCCACCCGCTGAGCTCGAGGCCGAAGAAGCTGTCGAGACCGGTGAGGTAGCCACCGAGGATCAGTCCGACGGCCGCGCCGGCGCCCGACATGGCGGCGTACACGGCAAAGGCGCGGTTGCGCTTCGGGCCGGCCGGGAAGGTCGTGGTGATCAGCGCCAGGGCCGTGGGGGCGGCCATCGCGGCGCCGACACCCTGGAGCGCGCGCGAGGAGAGCAGCATGGCCTCGTTCTGGGCA
>NZ_JAXMNS010000301.1:0-4915 GCF_034670285.1 Nocardioides sp.
CTCCACCGCCGCCGATGGATTGCACGACGATCTCGGCCGAGGCCGCGCCGAGCGACTCGTGACTGACGCTGCCGGGCGTGGTGCGTGCCGGCGTGAGGTCGCAGGCGCGGCAGAAGCGCCACCACAGCTCGTCGGGGTCTCCCCCGGACGGCGGCACCGTCACCAGGCGCACCTGCTCGTGCGACAGCCGCCGCAGGAACCGACGCAGGATCTTCGGGGAGTCCTGGCGGCGCCAGAAGTGGCCCGCCGCCTCCGACGTGAGGTCGGGGTCGGTGACGCCGGCGACCGCGTCGGCGTACTCACCGAGGGTCCAGGTGAAACGCTGGCGCACCGAGCTCTGCCACTGCGCGGGCACCGACCTGGCCAGGTCGCGTGCGGTGAGGACGACCTCGATCCGGACGCCCGGGAACGACTCGACCAGGGCGTCCCACTGGGCCCGACTCGCCTTGTGGAGGTGCTCGCTGGAGACCACCGCCGAGCGTCCTCCCCAGGCGTTGATCTCCTCGCAGAGTCGCTGCCAGCCGGCCGGGAGATCGCCTTGCGAGGGCTTCCACCTGAGCAGCTCGCCGGTCCACTTGCCGACGATCGCGCGGGAGCGGCCGGGCAGCAGCACGCCGTCCTCGGCGAGGGCCTCGCGGTTGGCCCACAGCGAGTCCTGCAGGTAGGTCGACCCCGTCTTGGGAGAGCCGATGTGCAGGTAGACGACGGCCGGAGCCATGAGCGTCCTTTCGCGGGAGAGCAGGAAGGAGGTGCCCAACGGTATCGGAGCACCTACCGACGCCGAGCATCCTCTCTCAGCATGCGTTCAGGTCGTGGGCACGGGCCGGTGCCGCGGGTCGGGCTCCAGCAGCCGGCTCGGGCAGAAGCCCGGCCAGATCGCACGCGTACGACTCGGGTCGAGCAGGTAGTCGGAGTCGACCTGCCAGGTGTGCCCGGTCGGGTTGCGACGCAGCACGTAGCCCAGCCCGTGCGTGCGGTAGACCGCGCCGCCGGCCGCGAGCACCGAGGCGATCAGCTGGGCGTCGACGTACTTCTTGACCGAGCGGAAGCCCCCGACCTCGCGCAGCACCGATCGGTCGAGCAGCATCGTGCCGCCGGCGACGAACTTGGCGTAGAACTCCATCGGGTGCCCACGCTTGACCGTGAGGTCGCGGTCGGTCAGGTAGTGCAGCTCGGCCGGCATCCCCACCAGCTCGGCGCCGGAGTAGCCGCGAGCGCGCAGCAGGTCGGCGACGACGTCGGGGGCGTACCAGTCGTCGTCGTCCATCTTGAGGACGACGTCGCCACCGGCAGCGCGGGCCGCAGCCTCCAAGACGTCGCCGAACATCACGTCTGCCGCGTGCGGCAGCACCTGCACCGCCACGTCAGGACCGACCCGGTCACGCACGCTCTGTGCGTCGACGTCGAAGCCGTGGGGTGCCAGCACCAGCTCGAGTCGCGCCACGCCGCGCTGACGCGCCACCTGGGCGAGCGCGAAGTCGAGCATGTCGGCCCGCCGGGTCGCGAGCAGCACGCTCACCGACGGCTGGGCATCGCTGCCGGACCGCGCCGTGACGAGGTCGTACGCCGCGCGACGCGCGACGAGGCTGTGCTCCTCACGCGCCACCTCATCGTCGAGGTCGACGGGAGCGCCCAGGGCCTGGACGAGCCGCGGGTCGAGCCCCGGAACGAGTCGCGGGTCGGGCCCCGGACCGAGCCCGGCGCCCCCCGACGGGCCGGCGAGCGTCACCGGGACTCCGGCCAGCGCGAGGCCCTCGACCGCGGCGACCACCTGCTGCTCGGAGCCGGGGGCAGGCGCAGCAGGGTCCCAGCGCACGCCACGCGCCTGGCGGAGCGACGCGACCAGCGCGGGGGTCACGCCGGCGGAGATGTCGAGGTCGGCGAGGTCCTGCACCGGCTCCGGCGCCTCGGCGAGGAAACCGATCGGGTTGATCACGCGAGGGTCGAGTGCCCCAGGCGCTCCAGTCGCTCCGGGCAGCACGGGGCGTGCGACGGCCTGACTCCCCCAGGTCGACTGGGCGGCGATCTCGCCGAGCACCGCCGCGACATCGACCGGTTCGGCGAAGCGCAGCACCGTCCACCAGCCCGCCTTGGCCCGGCGCGAGCGCAACGACCGCAGCACCGGCCACTCCGGGCGAGGTACGACGACCGGCGCACCGGCACCCTCACGCAGGAAGACCCCGATCGCGCGGGCGAGCACCCCGTGCGGACACGGCGTCGTCCGCAGCGACGTCACGTCGCGCGCGATCACCGCGACCTGAAGGGCGAGCCCGGGCACGGTGTCGGCCCCGAGCACCGTTGCGCCGGGGTGCAGGTCGAGGAAGCCGCGCACCGGGGGCGGCAGCTGGTCAGTCACCTGCTCAGGACTCGGCTCGGGCGTTCGCTCAGACATGGCCACCCCCGGGCTTGGCGGGCTGATCGGGCTGACCGGACGGGCGTGCACTCCGGATCCCACGCGGGGCGAGCTGCTCATCGATCCGCGTCCAGGCCTCCTCCGAGCCGATCGCCGGTCCGCCGGTGCGCGGGTAGAAAGCCGGCGAGACCTTGGTGCTGGGGCCGAAGCCGGCGTCACGACCGGCGATCCGCGCCGATCCCGCGACCTCGTCGAGGACGGCGTCCAGGTCCTCGTCGAGGCGGACCACGCGGGCCGCACGCTCGACGGCTGCGGTGCGCTCGAGACGCGCCACGGTGCCGTCGCGCAGGTCGATCAGGCGCAGCCCGTCGTGGGTGTGCTCGAGGTGCAGGAGCAGCTCCTCGAGCGCCGCGCGACGGGGGGCGAACGTCGCACCCGGGAGCGTGAGCCGGAACGGCGTGTCGGAGCGACCTGCGGGCAGCGCAGAGAGCAGCCGCACGCGCGGGTCGCTCCCGTAGGTCTGCTGGACGATCCGGGTCGGCAGCGACGGGTCGTCGAGCAACGCCATCCGCTCGTCCGAGAGCGTCGCGAAGTCGCCGAGCAGCGTGACCCGGAGGTCGTGCAACGACGAGGCGAGCACGGCATCGACGGTGGCGACCACGTCGGCGACCTCGAGCTCACGGACGTCGAGCACCACGTCGAGGTAGGGCACCGCATAGGTGCGTCCGGGGCGTCGCTTGGCGCGCAGCACCGGCGAGGCGTCGGCGAAGAAGGGGTCGTTGTAGGCGTTGACCTGCTCGCGACGCTCCATCACGTGCGTCGGGCCGAGGTGCCAGCTCAGCGCCTCACGATCGGGCACGAAGACGCAGCCGACCTCACCGAGCCGGGCGCCGAGCGAGATGTCCTCGCCGAGTCGCAGAGTCGTGTCCATGCCACCGGCTGCGAGATAGGTGTCGCGGCGTACCGACGCGCACGCCCCGGTGTGGGTGCGCAGCGCGAACCAGCCCGCCTCGCGCAGGTCGTCGGTGCGCCCGTAGACCTCCTCGACCCAGGTGTGGGGCGTGCGCTCGTCCTGGCCCCACCACGACCCGACCTCGTCGGCCTCGACCACCGCCCGCACCTCCGCCGGGGTGCGCGCCAGCACCGGCGCCGGGTCGACGAACCACTTGTCGCCCAGGACGGCCACGTGGTCGAGCAGGTGGTGCCAGCGCAGCTGCGCCTCGACCTCGGTGCGCTCGGCGAGCATGTCGGCGTCGAGCCAGTGCAGCACCTCGCCCTCGGCGACCAGAGCGCCCTGGTGACAGGCATTGGCGCGTCCCCAGCCCTGGTCGACGCGGACCAGACGGGTGCGCTCGGGGCGCACCTCCGGCAGCGCGAGGATGCCGGGGCCGTCGTCGACCACGACGACCTCGAGCAGGTGGTCGGGGTAGGACTGAGCGGCGAGGCCTGCCAGCACGTAGGGCAGCAGTCGCCCCGCGTCGTAGGCGGGCACGACGACGCTGACGCTGAGCGTGGGCTCCCACGCGCCGACCTCGGGCACCGCGAGCGAGCCCCACTCGTTGCGGCGCACCCGGGGCAGGCCTGGCTGGCCTGACTGGCCTGACTGGCTTGATTGGCTTGGTCGGTGGGGCTGGTGGCTCATCCGGCGCTCCTCGGTCGGGTGAGGTAGACGAGTCCGCCGGCGGCGACGATCTCGTCGGGGGTGCGGTCGGCGGCGTGCAGGCATGCCCCGGCCGGGACCCCCGCGGACGTGACGGCGGGGGTGACGGCGAGGAAGCACTCGGTCGGGCCGGCGTCGTCGTCCGGCACGACGACGAGGTCGGCGCCGCTGTAGCGGCGTGCGAGCAGCAGGTCTGCGACCACGTCGGGGTCGTCGCTGGTGGTCACCACGTCGGCGGGGTGCTCGACGAACCGGACTCCCGCAGCCTCGGCCAGCCGGCCGCGCCAGGCGGTCGTGGCGTGCGCCTGCAGTGCCTCGCGGCGGCGTCGTACGGAGGCTCGCTCACGCTCACCGGGGTCGTCGACCTGCTCGGTGAGGATGCCGCACATCGCGAGTCCGGCTGCCAGACGCGAGGACGCTCCGGGGGCGAGGCTGACACCCTGGGCATCACGCAGCTCGCGCACCAGGGCCGGCGTGAGGACGGTGTCGGCGGGCAGGTCGACCATCGCGCGGGTCCAGGTGCGCCGGAAGCCGATGGGGTTGTAGATCGCCTCGTCGAGCGGCTCCCCGGCGTCGTCCCGCGAGACGACGGTGGGTGCCCGGCCGGTGACGGGGCTGGTCGGCATGGCGTCAGCGTCGCTCCAGGCACCGGCACCGGCACCGGCGCCGACGAGCACGACGTCCGCAGGCCGCTCGTCGTCGACGTCGTACGCCGGGGCGTACGACGGGTCGGCCGGCGGGACGAGCGCGCCGGCGACGCGCAGCCCGCCGGGGCCGGTGAGCACCGGCGCGGCGGCCGAGCGGGCGAAGGCGACCAGCACCGGCTCGACCTCCAGGCGGGCGGCGAAGTCGAGGCGGGCGCTCGCCAGGCGACCCTCCAGCCGCGCGTCGAGGACGGCCAC
>NZ_JAXMNS010000302.1:0-4871 GCF_034670285.1 Nocardioides sp.
GGAGGTCCGGGCGGCGTCGGTCGTTCGTCACCCGGCCGCGGGAGGAGCGAAGACGTCGACCGCAGAGTTGTACCCGGGCGCGTTGAACGACACCGCGAAGGTCGCGGTGGAGCCGCTGGCTGCGCTCCAGATGTTGCTCTGCGGCAGGTCGACGGATCCTCCCGTGGCGACAGCCCGCTGGTACTGGTAGGTGTACGTGCCTTGGCCGTTGGGGTGGTCGCCCACCTGGGCCCAGTACGCGCCGGGGTCCCTCGTCGAGGAGTGAGCGGCGGCCTCGCTGCAGGTGGGTGACACGGTGAGGCCTCCTACGTCGATACCTGGCCCACCCCTGCACACCAACGTGTGGTCCTTGAAGAAGACGTACGAGATGTCGGGGTCGGCGTGGTATCGGTACTCCGACCCTCCGCGGGAGTAATCGAGGTGGCCGGTGCCGCCGTGGGATGTCGCGTGGGCGGGGGCGGCCGTGACGGCGACGATCGTCGGAGCAGTCCACGCCGCGCCGGCGATGGCAGCACGGCGACTGACGGGGTGCGGGCCGCCGGGGCCGGCAACGTGGCGATTGATGGGTGTCATGAGCGTTCCGCTTCGGTGAAGGAGCACTGATTTCACGCGATTCCATCGTAGGAACGGTGTCAACGCCGGTCCCCTCTGCCGACGCACGGCCCGGGCATCGGGCAGGGTGGTGGGATGGCCGACCCGACCGAGATCTCGTCGCACGACCTCACCGCGTGGCTTCTGAGCGCTGACGAACGGGGGAACGATCGGACCCGCCTCGACGAGATCCACCCCGGCCAGGCGTGGACCGAGGGCAACCGGGTCCGTCCACTGATCCACGGAGCGACCTACTTCGCGCGGCTGCACGAGTGTCTCGAGGCGACGGGCGCCGGCGACGTGGTGCGCTTCGCCGACTGGCAGGGCGATGCCGACGAGCGGTTGACGGGGGAGCCCGGTAGCGAGGTCCTGGAGGTGCTGGGTCGGGCCGCCGCTCGAGGGGTCGACGTGCGCGGTCTGGTGTGGCACTCCCGACCGGCCGCGGCGGCCGGAGACCTGGGCGACAACGCGGAGTTCAGCTCGCGGCTGAGGGCTCGGGGCGTCGAGGCGTGGCTGGACCTGCGCACACGACCGCGGGGGTCGCACCACCAGAAGTTCGTCGTGCTGCGGCATCGCGACGACCCGAGTCGCGACGTGGCCTTCGTGGGCGGGATCGACCTGTGTCACTCGCGCCGCGACGACGCGGAGCACCTCGGTGACCCGCAGCACTACGACCTCGCCGAGGAGTACGGCGCCACGCCCCCGTGGCACGACGTCCAGGCGGAGATCACCGGGCCTGCAGTGCACGACGTCGAGACGGTCTTCCGCGAGCGTTGGGAAGACCCGGCCCCGTTCGACGGGACGTCGGGTCGGCGGATCACCCGACCGCGACGCAGCACGCCGTCGACCCCCACCCCGTCGCCCCTGCCGGCCCAGCTCCCTGCGCCACCCGCAGTTCCCGGAGGGACCCACGTCGTGCAGCTGCTGCGGACCTACCCCCAGCTGACTGCGAAGCGTGACTACCCCTTCGCCCCGGGCGGAGAGCGGAGCGTGGCGCGCGGCTACACCAGGGCGATCCGACGCGCGCGACGGTTGATCTACGTGGAGGACCAGTACCTGTGGGGCCGCCACGTCGGCGAGATGTTCGGCCGAGCCCTCGAGCAGAACCCCGAGCTCCACATCATCGCCGTCACCCCGCTCCATCCGGACCTCGAGGGACCGCTCGGTCGGTGGCCCCAGCTGGAGGGGCGGCGTCGGGCACTGCGGCACCTCCTACGGGCCGCCCCCGACCGGGTGGCGCTCTACGGCTTGGAGAACCACTCCGGCACGCCGGTCTACGTGCACGCCAAGGCGTGCGTCATCGACGACACCTGGACCACCATCGGCTCCGACAACTTCAACCGGCGCTCGTGGACCCACGACTCCGAGCTCTCCGCGGTGGTCGTCGACCGGGCGGGGGACTACGGGCGTCGGCTGCGTCTCACGCTGGCGGCAGAGCACCTCGACCGTGTGTGCGACGAGTCGTTCACGACGACGGCCGACTGCCTCGATCCTGCGGACATGTTCGCGACCTATGCCGCATCCGCCGCCCGGCTGGACGCCTGGCACGACGGTGGTCGCGTGGGTCCGCGTCCCGACGGTCGACTGCGCGCGATGCGGGCCGGCGAGCTGGGTCCGTTCGCCCGGGCAGTCGCCGCGCTGCCCTACACCTACCTCCACGACCCCGACGGCCGACCGCGCCACCTGCGTCGGGACCACGGCTTCTGGGAAGAGAACCGCAGTTAAAGAACCCTGTTCAAGTAGGCCCTCGGCGCCGTAGGGTGCGGAGCGCCGGGAGGGGCACCTGCGACGAGGAGTCAGGCGTTGAGCCACACGACCAAGACCTTTTGCACGATCTGTACGGCGTTCTGCGGGTTCGAGGCGCGAGTCGAGGACGACCGCATCGTCGAGATGGTGCCCGATGCCGAGCACCCGATGAGTCGCGGGTTCAGCTGCACGAAGGGCCGCCAGTTCCATCACCTGCTGACCGCGGCCAACCGGCTCACCTCGGCCCGGGCGGGTCGCGGGGACCAAGCGCGCGACGTGGCGACCGACGTGGCCCTCGACGAGATCGCCGAGCGCCTCGCAGCGATCCGTGCGGAGCACGGCCCCGAGTCGGTCGCGATCTATGCCGGCAACGGTGCGACGTTCAAGACCACGCCGCTGCCGATGACCCACGCCTGGCTCGCCGGACTCGGCTCCCACCAGATGTACACCTCGCTCACCATCGACCAGCCGGCCAAGGTCATCGCGGCCGGTCGCGTCGGGGTCTGGGCCGCGGGCACGCACGACTTCGAGTCCGCCGACGTGTCGATCATGATGGGCAACAACGTCGTCGTCTCGGGGCTCAACGTGCCCGGGGCCGCCCCCGGTTGGCGCCCCAAGGCGATCCGTGAGGCGAAGGAGCGCGGTCTCAAGCTGATCGTCGTCGACCCGCGACGCACCCAGACGGCCAACCTGGCCGACCTGCACCTGCAGATCAAGCCGGGGGAGGACGCGACCCTGCTCGCCGGGATGATCAGGCTGGTCCTCGACTCCGGACGCCAGGACGTCGATTTCTGCGAGGAGTTCGTGGACGGCGTCGACGACCTGCGCGCCGCGGTGGAGCCGTTCACGCTGGAGTACGTCGCCAGGCGCACCGGGCTCGACGCAGCGGACATCGAGACCGCCGTCGACCTCTTCACCTCGGGACGGCGCGGGACCGTGAGCAGCGGCACCGGGCCCGACATGGGGCCGCACGGCAACCTCGCCGAGCACCTCATCGCTGCGCTGAACGTCCTGTGCGGACGCTTCAACCGAGCCGGCGAGGTCAGCGAGACGCTGCCCGTGCTGCTGCCTGACCTTCCTTCGGTGGCGGCCGTGGTGCCGCGCGACTTCCTCCCCGACAAGCTCAGCCCCGACAAGAACACCCACCGCTCGCGCCTCCACGGAGCCCGGCAGGTCTATCAGGAGATGCCGACCAGCACCTTGGCCGACGAGATCCTGACGCCCGGTGACGGACAGGTCCGCGCGCTGATCGTCGTCGGAGGCAATCCTGTGACGTCCTGGCCCGACCGGGCCAAGACGGTGAAGGCCCTGGAGTCGTTGGACCTCCTGGTGTGCATCGACGTCCGCGAGACCGACACCGTGACCCTGGCCGACTACGCCCTCCCAGCAAGCTACGGCCTCGAGCGGCTCGAGCTGACGGCCTACAACGACTACCTCTACAACCGGCCCTTCGTGCAGTTCGCCGAGGCCGTCGTCCCCCCGCCCGGCGAGGCCCGGGAGGAGTGGGTCTACCTCGCCGAGCTGGCGCGACGCCTCGGGACCAAGGTCGAGCTGCCCGGAGGCCTCCTCGACCTCGACGACCTGCCGGACGCCGGTGGCTTCTTCGACCTGCTCTACCCCGACGGCACGACCCGCGTCGCACTCGAGGAGATCCGTCGCCACGAGGGGGGTGCGGTCTTCGAGCAGTTCGAGGGGCTCGAGGTCTTGTCGAAGTTCGAGGGCATGGACGATCGCTTCCAGCTCTTCGGCCAGGAGGTCGCGGCCGAGATCGGCACCCTCCTCGGCTACGACTCGACCGGTGGGGAGGACGAGGGATTCACCCACCTGCTCACCTGCCGTCGCAACGGCCTGGTCTACAACAGCATGTGTCACGAGATGCCGCGGTCAGCGACCAGCAACCCGGCATCGCTTCACCCTGGCGATCTCGCCGCGCTCGGCGCGCAGGCCGGGCAGGTCGTCCGGCTGGTGTCCGCGCACGGCTCGATCGACGTCCGGCTCGCGGCCGACGACACGCTCCGGCGCGGAGTGGTGTCGGTCTCGCACGGGTTCGGGAGCCTGATCGGTGGCGAGCAGGGGAGCGACTTCGCCGGCGTCTCCGAGCTGATCAGCACCGAGACCACCGTCGACACGATCAGCAGGATGCCGATCCTCAGCGCGCTACCGGTCCGGTTCGAGCTCACGCAGCTCGACCGGTAGCGGAGATCGCGGCGGAAAACGGCAACGACCCCGGACGTGGTCCGGGGTCGTTCCGAGCGAGTAGCGGTGCACGCACCGCGACTCGTCAGTCGTCGTGGTTGGAGCGGTTGGGGGTGGCGGAGAGCTTGTGCGTCTCGTCCACCACGACCTCGGCGACCTCGGCGAGCTTGTCGCCGTGCTCGCGAGCGTGGTGGGCGCAGAAGAGGAGCTCGCCGCCGGTCTGGAGCTCGACGCGCAGGTAAGCCTGGGCACCGCAGCGGTCGCAGCGGTCCTCAGCAGTCAGGGAGGTGCTGGGGGCGGTCGCAGTCGTCATGTCGGCCTCTTCTCGTTTCGGTCTG
>NZ_JAXMNS010000303.1:0-4864 GCF_034670285.1 Nocardioides sp.
GCCAGCACCTGCTGCGCCTCGCGGTAGCCGATGGCGCGCGAGGCGGTGCGTCCCTCGGCCAGGCCCTCGTCGAGCAGCCGCTCGACCTCGGCGACCAGGCCGGCGTCATACATGTGGTGCACGCGCTGCTCGATGCGCGCGTCGAGGGTGGGCCGGTCGATGTCGACGCCGATCTGCACGGTGCGCGGGTCGGCGTACTCCAGCTCGGGCAGCGACCCGGAGTAGGGCTGGCCGGTCAGCTCGATCACCTCGAGGGCGCGCACGATCCGCCGGCCGTTGTCGGGGGCGAGGGTGTCGGCCGTGCGCGGGTCCAGGGCGGCGAGGCGGCAGTGCAGCGCCTCCGAGCCGACCTCGGTGAGCTCGGTCTCGAGCCGGGCGCGGACGGCGGGGTCGGTGGCCTGGAACTCGAACCGGTCGAGGATCGCGCGGATGTAGAGCGCCGAGCCGCCGACGAGCACCGGCGTCGCACCCCTGCCCCGCAGCTCGGCGATCACGGCGCGCGCCCAGCCCTGGAAGGCCGCGACCGTGGCGGGCTCGCGCACGTCCTGGGTGTCGAGCAGGTGGTGCGGGATGCCGCGGCGCTCACCGACCGGGATCTTGGCGGTGCCGATGTCCATGCCGCGGTAGACCTGCATCGCGTCGGTGTTGACGATCTCGCCACCCAGTCGCTCGGCGAGGTCGAGCGAGAGCGACGTCTTGCCCGACGCCGTCGGACCGACGATCGCCACCGTTACTGCCGGGGTGTGAGGGGTCCCCTGGCTGCTGGTCATGTCGCTAGTGTGGCAATCAGGCGCGCCGAGGTGGCGTCGCCCCCACCGCACGATCCGCTCACCGACGTCAGGGGAACACCATGGGCTTTCTGGACAACGCCAAGAACAAGCTGAGCGACGCCGTCGACAAGCACGGCGACAAGATCGACGACGGCATCGACAAGGCCGCCAAGTTCGCCGACGACAAGACCGGCGGCAAGCACGCCGACAAGATCAGCTCGGCCACCGACAAGGCCAAGGACGCCCTCGACAAGCTCGACGGCAAGAACGACGACCTGAAGTGACCGCACCGGTTCCCGAGGAGACGAACGCCGCCTACGACCTCGACGAGGCACCGCCCGGCGAGCACGACAGCGAGCTCACCCAGGGTGCCGACGCGTCCGACGGTGACGCGGCCGCGGCCTCGCAGGAGGAGAACGCCGAGACGTCGCTGGACCAGCCGTCCCAGTGAACGTCGATCACGACCGCTTCACCGTGGTGCCGGCCGCGTACGTCTACCTCGTGCGCGGCGGCCACGGCTCGGGCTCCCTGGAGGTCCTGCTGCAGCTGCGACAGGGCACCGGCTACATGGACGACCACTGGGCCGCCGCTGCTGCCGGCCACGTCGAGCGCGGCGAGAGCGCCCTCGACGCCGCCCACCGCGAGGCCCTGGAGGAGATCGGCGTCGCCGATCTCGCCCTCGACTTCGTCACCACGTTGCACCGCACCCGGCACGACCTGCCGATCGACGAGCGCGTCGACTTCTTCTTCACCGCCCGCTCCTGGAGCGGCGAGCCCCGCATCATCGAGCCCCTCAAGTGCGCCGAGCTGCGCTGGGTCGCGCTCGACGCCCTCGACGACCTGCCCGGGCCCGTCGTACCGCACGAGCGGGCGGTGCTGGACGGGCTCGAGGCCGGGCTGCCGGCCTACACGACCTTCGGATTCGACCGCGAGACAGCAAGGAGCAGTCATGAGTGACACCGACCAGCAGGACGACCTCGGCCCCGCACCGGAGCCGCAGATCGAGCCCGGCGACCCGAACCCCGGCGGCGTCGACGCGATCAGCTATGCCGACGGTGCGGAGGCGCTCCCCGACGAGGTCGACGCGCCGTCCGCGCCCCTCATGCGCGACCTCGACCCCGACGCCAACCCGGCGGTCGAGGACGCTCTGCCCGACGAGATGAAGGAGGGTGAGGACACCACCACCGAGGCCACCAAGGGCGACGGTGGCGAGGACGACGGTGACGTCGACCCCGAGGAGGAGTCCCCCGCATGAGCACCCCCGAGAACCCCCTCACCGACGGGGACCCGACCGGCGAGATGGGCACGCAGGACGTCAGCCCGCAGGAACGTCACCCCGACGCCGACGTACCACCCGAGCAGGCTGCGGGCGGGGTCGAGATCAACCCCGACCCGCCGATCCCGCCCAAGTCGGGCTACGGCAAGGGCGACCCGCGCTCGGCGGAGCACCCCTACGACAAGCCGCCGCGCAACGCCTGAGGGTCGTCAGCCGCGCAGTCGGGTGACGTCGAGAGGCGTCTCGACGGCCGCGCCGTCCGCGCCCTTCTCGACCCAGTAGGCCCCGGCGCCGGCGCGCTCGCTGAAGGCACCGACCATCTCGGTGCCTCGGTAGAGCACGCCTGCGCCGTCGTCCGTGGCGTAGCCGGCCGGCAGCGAACCGTCGGCGATGAGGCTCTGGAAGAGCGGGCGACGCTCGGCCTCGGAGTCGTAGTGGACTCCGTTGGAGAAGGGCAGCAGCGCGAGTCCGTTGGTGATCGGCCGCAGCCGCGGCCCGAACGAGTCGGTGGTGCCGCCGACGTGCCAGCAGATCGACCCGGCCGAGACCCCGGTCAGCACGACCCCGGCCTCCCACGCCTCGCGCATCACGTCGCCGACGCCGTGCAGGTCCCACATCGCCAGCAGGCCCGCGACGCTGCCGCCGAAGACCCAGATGACGTCCTGCGACAGCAGGTGCTCACGCACGTCCTCGACGTTCGGCATCGTGAAGAGCTGCACGTGCGACGGCGCGAACCCGGCGAGCTGGGCGGCGTCGTAGAAGTCACGGATGCCGCGCGGGTCGTCGCCCGAGGCCGTGCCGAGGTAGCAGACCCGCGGCGCCCGCCCGGTCACGTCGGCGAGGTCGACGGCGTGGTGGGTCAGCGGGCCGACCTCGTAGCGCGTGCGGGAGCCGGCGACGATTCCGCCGGACGTGGCCAGGATGGTGGGGGCGTCAGCAGTCACTGCGCCATCCTCAGCGATAGTCCCTTACGAAGTGGTCCCGAATCGCCCCGGACAGGGGCCATTTCGTAAGGGACTATCGGGTGGGTCGCCTCAGCGGCAGGCGGGGGCGTCCGGCAGCGGGGCGGGGACACCGATGCTCGGCATGCCGAGGGTGACTCCGCCGGCGGTCGGGTCGGCGGCGCGGGCCTCCCACGCGTCGCCGGAGCGGGTACGGCGTACCGAGAGCACGCGGTCGGCCACCAGGTGGTGCGGGGCGGCGTGGGTGATCTCGACGGTCACGTTGTCGCCAGGACGAACCGGGTCCAGATCACTGCCCGGGGCAGCGAAGTGAACGAGGCGGTTGTCGGGCCCGCGACCGGAGAGGCGCAGCGTCTCGGCGTCCTTGCGGCCCTCGCCCTCGGCGACCATCAGCTCGACGGTGCGACCGACGAGCCGCTTGTTGTCCTCCCAGGCGATCTGGTTGACCAGCTCGACCAGGCGGCCGTAGCGGTCCTTGACGACCTCGGGGCTGATCTGGTCGGGCAGGTCGGCCGCCGGAGTGCCAGGACGCTTGGAGTACTGGAAGGTGTAGGCGTTGGAGAAGCGTGCCTGGCGCACCACGTCGAGGGTGGCGAGGAAGTCGTCCTCGGTCTCACCGGGGAAGCCGACGATGATGTCGGTGGTGATCGCGGCGTCCGGCATCGCCGCACGCACCCGGTCGATGATGCCGAGGAACTTGGCGCTGCGGTAGGAGCGGCGCATGTCCTTGAGGACCTTGTCGGAGCCTGACTGCAGCGGCATGTGCAGCTGCGGCATCACGTTGGCGGTCTCGGCCATCGCCTCGATGACGTCGTCGGTGAACTCCGCGGGGTGCGGCGAGGTGAAGCGCACCCGCTCGAGTCCCTCGATCTCGCCGCAGGCGCGCAGCAGCTTGGAGAAGGCCTGGCGGTCGCCGAACTCGACGCCGTAGGCGTTGACGTTCTGACCCAGCAGGGTCACCTCGGAGACGCCGTCGGCGACCAGCGCCTCGATCTCGGCGAGGATCTCGCCCGGACGGCGGTCCTTCTCCTTGCCACGCAGCGCCGGCACGATGCAGAAGGTGCACGTGTTGTTGCACCCGACGGAGATCGAGACCCAGGCGGCGTACGCCGAGTCGCGCTTGGTCGGCAGGGTGGACGGGAAGACGTCGAGCGACTCGAGGATCTCGATCTGCGCCTCCTGCTGCGACCGCGCCCGGTCGAGCAGAGCCGGCAGGGAGCCGATGTTGTGGGTGCCGAAGACCACGTCGACGTGCGGGGCCTTGGTGGTGATCGTGGCGCGGTCCTTCTGCGCGAGGCAGCCCCCCACGGCGATCTGCATCCCGGGGTGGGCGGCCTTGATCGGCTTGAGCTGCGACAGGTTGCCGTAGAGCTTGTTGTCGGCGTTCTCGCGCACCGCGCAGGTGTTGAACACGATGACGTCGGCGTGGCCGGTCTTCTCGCCCGGCTCGGGGCGGAAGGCGACGAGGCCGGCGGTCTCGAGCAGGCCGGTCAGGCGCTCGGAGTCGTGGACGTTCATCTGGCACCCGTAGGTCTTGACCTCGTAGGTGCGGGGCGCGGGTGAGGTGGCTTCAGCAGATTCAGGCAGGGCAGTCATGGCGGATCAAGGGTACGGCGACCCGCCGCGCGGTGGGTCATCAGCGGACCAGACCACCCCAGCCGCGGGCGTCGAACACGCCTACGCTCAGGACCGCCATGACCCGACTCCTCGCTCCCGCCCTGCTGGCCACCGCTGTGCTGACCGCCGGACTCCTCTCCGCCCCGGCCCCCACGAGCGCGGGAAGCGCTGAGACCGCCACCGTCGTGCGCTGGTCGGACGGCGACACCGTCGTCACCGACCTGGGCACCGGGCGCCTG
>NZ_JAXMNS010000304.1:0-4857 GCF_034670285.1 Nocardioides sp.
CGCCGCGTAGATCGCGCACTCCTCGCGGCTGGCGTTCGAGCAGGGGCTCGTCGACCGGCCCAAGAAGGTCGTGCTCATCGACATGGACACCCGCGCCGGCCAGGTGGCCTCGCTCGTGGGCCAGTACATCCCCACCGCGCTCAACATCCGCGTCACGCCCAGCTGGGACGAGGAGACGATCCTCGCCAACCTGGTCCACGACGACCGTCTCGGCATCGACGCGCTGCTCGCGCCGGTGCGCCCGCGCACCGCTGACGACGTCGGCCCCGACTTCTACCGCCACGTCATCCGGATGCTGCAGCGCACCCACGACGTGGTGGTGATGGACACCTCCGTCAACTACCTCGACCCGCTCATCTCAACGGTGTGCCTGCCCGAGGCGACCGCCATCCTGTTCGTGACCACGCTGGCCACTACCTCGGTGCAGGGCATGGCGCGGGCGCTGCAGGAGATCACCCAGAGCACCGACAACGGCGGCATGGGGATCCCGCGCACCAAGATCGGCATCGTCGTCAACCAAGCGGTCACCGAGGTCGGGATGGAGCGCGACCAGGTGCTCCAGGCGGCCCTGAAGGTGCCGCTCATCGGGTCGGTCCCGTTGGCCACCAAGGACGTGCTCACCTGCACCAACTACAACCGGATGCACCGGCTGCTCGAGCACCCCAACCTCGGACCCGCCTACTTCAAGCTCGCCACCGCCTGCTTGCCCGACGTGCCCCTGCTACCGGTCGTCGACGAGGCCACGGCCGCGGCGGCCGTCACCGAGACGGTCCTGGAACCCACGGCGTCTGCCCGCGAGGTGGCGACGCCGGTGGCGGCCGTGGCCTCGTCGCCCGTCGCGCCCCGCACAGTCGCCGCCGTGCCGGCCGGATTGAACGACTCCTCGTCGGGCCACGACGTCGGTCGCAAACGTTCCTTGTTCGGCCGACCCTGACGTCGTACGTCGCCGCGAACCAGCCCACCACCTGAGGAGTCACCCGTGTCGATGCCAGACGAGCTCACCACGAGCCTGAGCGAGCGAGCCGCTGGGGCCGGTGACGAGGGGTCGTCCGCTGCGACTGCCGCGACGCTGAGCGCCGTCGGCTACGGCCTCTTCGCCTGGCTGCAGCCCGGCGGCCTCGAGTCGATCCACCCCATGCGGACCGTGACCGAGCTGGTGCGCGCCGAGGAGGCCGTCGTCGCCGACGCTGCGGCCGCAGTCGCCGGGCCGGCCGCCGCGGGCGGCCACGCCCCCGACACGCTGTTCGACGAGGACCTCGCCGCCGCTGAGCTGATGGCCGCGCTGGTGCCCGGCCACGAGCAACCGGATGCCGCCCAGGCGGAGCACGAAGCCACCGAGCCGGCACGAGTCGCCGACGGGTCGTCGTACTCCACGCCGCGCGACACAGTCGCCATGCTCGAGGAGATCGCCTTCCTCGACGAGTAGGCGAGGCCGACGAGAGAGGGGCGGGGGACCGGTGGTCCTCCGCCCCTTCCGTTGCGCCGGGCGCGACGGCCGGCCGGACTATCGGTCGAGCTCGCGGTAGTTGAACGTCTGCACGTCGAACAGCGAAGGGGACTGGTTGGCGAGGAAGCAGTCGTCCATGTAGAGGTCGGCGGTGCCCGTCAGGTCCAGCTCGTGGGCGTAGAGCGAGCCGGTGAAGAACGCCGTCCCGTTGGCCTTCAGCACCTTGCCGTAGGGGCTCCCGGAGACGAGGTAGAGCGACGCGAACATGTTCTGGTTGCCGTTGAGACGGGCGTTGCCGCCCTCGATGATGATGACCAGGGAGCGGGTGTCACACCCGGCGTCAGTGGTGCTCTGGTTGACCGGACGGCTCCAACCGGTCAGGTCCTTCAGGTCGACGACGCCGCCGGGGTTGCTCGCGGCGAGGTCGAAGTACATGACCGCGGAACTTTCTTCGGGCGAGCTCCAGCCGCTCGCGCTGGTCCAGTAGTTGTCCTGGCTGATCGCGATGGTGCGCAGCTGGTCGAGCTGGGACTGCGTGAAAGGCGGCTGGCGAACGTTGAACATCGACAACAGTGCGTTGTCGTCGGCCAGCTTGGAGGTCTGCGGGAAGTTGTAGGCGATGTGGGTGGGGTCGTTGAACTGGGGCAGGTTGCCGAACTGGGCGCGTGCGGAGTTGTAGCACGGCGTGCCCGCGAGCGAGCCCCCGTTGAGGTCCATGTCGTACTTGGACTGGGAGTAGGAACTGTTGCAGAAGCCCGCGTTGCCGCTCGTCGTCTCGTGCAGCGGCCTGTTGGTGTTAGGACAGAACTGGCCCGACCCGGCGTCGTCGTTGATCACCTGACTCGAGTAGACCGCCGCCGGAACTCCGTAGGCCTTGTCGATGCCCTCGAATTCGATCTTCGAGCGCTTGTAGATGCAACCCGTGGACAGGATGGACTGGTGGTGCACGCCGGCGTTGCCGCCGCCGGTCACCGTGTCGGCCATGATTCCGATCGGGACCTGGAAGGGGGTGACCGACACGTCCATCGTCACCGCCCGTGAGGCGGGGCCGCCGGCGCTGCCGGTCGAGTGGATCCGGTAGATCCCCGGTTTGTTCGCGGGGTACGGCGCGATCTTCTCGATCCACACGGTGTAGAACTGACTGCTCTTGCCGTTGATGGTGATCTTTTTGGGGTTGCTGCTGTTGCCGTACGGCTCGTTGGTGCAGGTCGGCGAGCACTTGTTGATGGTCCCGAGACCCGAGGAGCGCAGGTAGGTCACGCCTTGGGCCAGCCCGGCATCAGCGGCGTTGACGGCAGCGCCTGCCTGCTGGGCCGTGCGGGCCGAGCCGAGGTTGGTGATGGTGATGAAGGCCATCGACAGCGAGGCGACGGCCAGGAAGGCCGTGAGGATGATGACGGTGAGCAGCGCGAAGCCCTCGTCGCGCGGCGCTTCGGGGCTCGTCGGGTCCACCGGGTCGTAGGGCATGGTTCCGTCCTCAGCTCTGGGCCTGGTTCCGCAGACCTACCTCGGTCTGGTAGGTCTGACGGTGCTCGCCCTTCAGCACGGTCAGCGTGATCGAGACGAAGTCGATCTTGGTGAGCTCGGGCGCGTCGAGCACCCCGTTCTGGTTGCCGACACCCGTCGTCGCGTCGATCTCGCTCCACCGCGTGATGCCGTCGCCGTTGGTGTCGTACTGCCACAGCGACGAGCGGTAGTCGAGCGAGAACGCCGAGACGTCGTCGGACAAGATGGGCTGGGTCACCGCGTTGCCCGACGCGTCGTTGGCGGTCAGCGTGAGCTGATCGGTCGCCGGCAGGTACCGATAGGTCAACACCTCGGGGTCGGCCGCCGCGACGTCGAGGTTCTGGTTGCCGTTGAAGTCGACGCCGAAGGTCATTGCGACCTCGCCGTCGCTGGTGCTGGGGATGGTGACCGCGATGATCTCGCTGGCTTGGCGCAGCTCGCGCGTCAGCCGCTCCACGGCCACGCGGGACTGCTCGTTGATCGCGGTGAACTGACGGGTGTCCTTGAGGGCACGGCTGACCGTGATCGTCCCGCCCAGCACGAGCGTGAGGAGCGTCATGAACATCGTGATCGCGACCATCAGCTCGACGAGGGTGAAACCGGCGTCAGCCCGGTCCTCGGACGATGCCGCCGGCGCGGTGGAGGCGATCACCGGTAGTCACCGGCCTTGCACGACAGAGAGCCGACCTGCAGCGAGATCACGGAGGTGTCGTCGCCTCCGCGGGTCGGGACGGTGTCCACGGACACGATGCCCCGCAGCGCGGCCGTGGCGTCCTTGCCGACCTCCGACCGCACCACGTCGGCTGCTCCCAGCGACCGCCACGAGGAGATGTAGTCCCCGAGCGTGAGGCCGGCGGTCACCGGGGTGGTCAGCGGGACCGAGTCGAGTCCCGCGGCGGCGCCGGTGGTTTCCGTGATTGTCAGCGGAATGCTGTAGGCGCCCGAGGGCGTCATGTACCTCACCCGCACCTCGAAGTCCGCGGTGGCACTGGGTGTCGGGGTGCCGCCGGTCGTGGACACGGTGCACCGGGTCCGGGCCGCGACGAGGGCGATCCGCACGACGCCGTCGGGCGCGAAGTCGGTCGCGAAGAGCTTCACCGTGCTCGATTGCGCGGTCGCGCAGGTGTCGACGACGGACGTCGCGGCCTTGGTGGCGTCGAGGTAGCCGGTTGCGCGGAGCACCGCCGGGTCGCTGCTGGAGCCGAAGGCACAGCCCTGGACCCTCGCCTTGTCGGTCAACGAGCCGTCGAGCGAGACCATCGGTTGGTTGGGTTGCAGCCGCAGGGCGGCCTTCGGAGCCTGCTCGTTGGTGAAGGAGAACCCGGACGACGAGGTGCCCTGGGGGAAGCTCGAGGTCACTGGGGCAGCCGCCGAGCCGGCGATCGGGAGGCCGTTGGACGCCGAGGCGCCGACGTTGAGCGCCTGCGAGTTGCCGAAGCAGATGGTGGCGCACGAGCCGTTGAGGCCGGCTGCTACGCCGAACGCGTTGCCGGCGGTGACATCGGGCGGGGCGACCGCATTGGAGGACGCCGCCGTGGCCTGAGCGCCGAGCGAGTTGGCCGCCACGCCGGCGTTGGCGAAGGCGGAGACGCGCGAGCCCGTGTAGAGCTCGCCGGACAGGTTGACGACGCCGACATCGGCGGTCAACGTCGTCGTGGAGTCCGACGCCGAGGACACGCGCAACGTGGACACCTTGGCCTCGGAGACGATCAGGGGGGCCGCGGGGCTGATCCGGTCGACCTGCGAGTAGACGCTGGTGTAGCGACCGCCGTCCTGCGCGTCGTAGAAGACCGTCACCGTGATCGCGAGCTGCATCGAGGCCGGGATGTCGGCGCCGGCCTGCTGGGAGTTGTACGTCGGCCTCGGCGTCACGGCGGTGGGCGTGGAGGACGACGACAAGAACT
>NZ_JAXMNS010000305.1:0-4840 GCF_034670285.1 Nocardioides sp.
GGCATGACGGTGCCGTAGTCGTTGATGGACAGGGTGACGGTGATGGTGGCGGGGCAGGGATGTGTGGTGGAGGTGAAGACGAGCTGGTAGAGCCCCGCGGTGCCGGAGGTCCCGGTCTTGGTGAAGCTCGTCGTGGTGGTGCCGGCGTCGTCGTAGGTGGTGACCGGGACCGGGGTGGTGGCCGGGTCCGGGTCCAGTGACAGGTCGATGGTCCCGATGCCGTTGCCGGTGTCGCCGCGGGTGGCGAGCAAGGTGACGGTGGGGGTGCCGCCGCTGACGGCGTGTGCAGGAGCGGCGCCGGCGAGGACGATCGCGGGGGTGGCCCAGGCGGTGGTGGCGAGGACGGTGCGGCGGGAGTGTGGGAGCGGTTCTCTGGTCATGGTGAGCACGGTCCGATCCGAGTGTTCAACTCGCTGGAACCGCCCCATGCGGTCACCTGTGGCTGAACCTAGACCTGTGCCCCACGTCCGTAAAGAGGTTCGGGTTGCACGCGTCGCCGGGCTCGGACGAAGCGCGTCCCGCCGGCGGCGGCCATCACGAGCCCGAGCCCGATCAGGGCCCAGCGGGCCGTCAGCCCGCAGGCGTCAGTCCGGGAACGTCACCCGGGTGTCGGAGTGGCACCGGTAGCGGTGCGGGTTCTTGGCCAGGTGCTGCTGGTGCTGTTCGGCGCAGTAGTCGGCTGGCCTCATTTGGCGCCCCCGGGTCCATTGGATCCCGAGCGCGGTCAGAGCATGGAGCCGAGGTCCGAGCCCACGGTGGGATAGGCGGCGGTCGCGGACTTCAGCTGTCGGGTGGTGAGGCCGAGCTTGATGGCCAGGCCCAGGGTGTTGATGAGCTCGCCGTACTCCGGTCCGAACAGGTGGGCTCCCACGACCTGGTCGGTGGACCGGTCGATGAGGATTTTCGCCGCCGAAGTGGTCTCCCCGATCCGATAGCTGGAGTACCAGCCGCTGGTGTCGGAGTAGCGCATGGCGAGGTCGATGCCCTGGTCGCGGGCCTCGGCCTCGAGCATGCCCACGCGAGTCAGCTCGGGGATGGTGAAGACCGCGGTGGGGATGCCGGCGTAGTCGGGTGCGTTGGTCTGCTGCTTGAGCATGTTGGAGGCGGCGACCTTGGCCTCGGAGACGGCGACCGGCGTCAGTGGCATGCCGGCGGTGTCGGCGGAGTCGCCGGCGGCCCAGACGACGGGGTTGGTGGTGCTCTGCAGGTGGGCGGCGACCTTGATGCCGCGCTCGCCCCACTCGACCCCTGCGGCGTCGAGTCCGAGGTCCGCCAGCTCGGCGACGCGGCCGGCGCCGTGCACGACGAGGTCGGTCTCGATCGTCTCCCGCTCGCCGTTGCGCTCGATGGTGACCTGGTAGCCGTCGTCGTTCGGCTGCACGTCCACGATGCTGGTGCGGCGCCGCAGGTCGATGCCGACCTGGGTGCTTCGCTCGACCATGAGCTCGACGAGGTCGGGGTCGAAGCCCTTCAGCGGTCGCTCGCCGCGGTCGACCACGACGGCGCTGGTGCCGGCTCGGGCGAGGATGTGGGCGAACTCGAAGGAGATGAAGCCGCCGCCGCCGAACAGGACGCGGGCGGGCAGCTGTGCCAGGTCGAGGAAGTCGGAGCTGTCGATGAGGTGCTCGTGGCCGGGGAAGTCCAGTGGACGCGGCTGCGCCCCGGTGGCGACGAGGAAACGGTCGGCCTCGTAGGTCACGCCGTCGATCTCGAGAGTCTGCGGGCCGGTGAACCGTGCACGGCCGTGCAGCGTGGTGACCCCGCTGTCGACCAGCCCGTCCTCCATGCTCTGCGGGACCGGGTCGGTGAAGCCGTGCTTGTGCTTCATCAGGTCGGCCCAGTTGATGGTCAGTCCGTTGCTGTCGACGCCCTTGCCGTGCATCAGTCGGGCGCTGTCGATGACCTCGGCGCCGCGGCGCAGGATCTTCTTCGGGTCGCACCCACGCAGGGCGCAGGTTCCGCCGTACGGCCGTGAGTCCACGATCGCCACGGACCAGCCCTGGGCCGCGCACTTGTTCGCTGCGGCGACCCCGGCCATGCCGGCGCCGATCACGATCAGGTCATAGGTCTGCGTCATGGGAAACTTCCTCTTGAGAGGTACGGCGTCGTGAGTTCAAGTGGCGCAGGTAGCGGAGACCGCCGACGGCAGCGAGGGCGAGCCCCATGCCGACGAGGACCAAGCTCTGCAGGGACCAGCCGGCGATGGCGCCGACCACGCCCAACGAGAGCAGGACTGGAAGACCGCAGCAGAGGCCGAGGGCGCCGACGAGCACCGCGACCGGGGCGAGGGCGGCGGTCTGCTCACGCATCGGCCAGGACCGCCCTGAGCTGGTCGAGCGTCGGTGCGCCTTGGAACCCGTCGGGCGTCGGGTAGCGGCGGCAGGCGAAGGCGACCGCATCGCCGGTCTTGGCGAAGACGTCCACACCGTCGACCTGGATGCTCGGCGAGCCTCGGAAGCCGGTGCGCTCGGCTTCAGCCGGGGTCTCGACGAGGTGGTGGGTGACCCGGAGGTCGGCGCGCTCCGCGGCCAGGGTCTCGAGCCGCTCGTCGGCGATCTTCCAGCTCGGGCAGTTCTCGAAGTAGAGCAGTGTGACGTCCATGCCTGGGACGCTAGACCTTGATCCGTGGTGCAAGGTCAACACCTAGGGTGGAGCCATGCGGATAGGAGACGTCGCCGAGGCTGCTGGGGTGCCCGCCCAGACGATCCGCTTCTACGAGCGCCGGGGCCTCCTGCCCCAGCCCGAACGGACCCCCAACGGCTACCGGGACTACGACGACTCGGTCCTGGCCCGGCTCGCGTTCATCCGGTCGGGGCAGGCTGCCGGGCTCACCCTGGTCGAGCTGGGCAGCGTCCTGGAGCAGCGTAGGGAGGGATCCGTCCCGTGCGCCCACGTCCAGGAGCTACTGGCGTCGAAGCTGCGCGATGTCGAGAAGCGACAGCGCGAGCTGGCCGAGCTCGCCACCGAGCTCGAGCAGCTACTCAGCCGCAGCCACGAGCTCGATCCAGCGGACTGCACCGACCCGCAGAGCTGTCACATCATCGCGCCCCGCGACTGACCCGCCCGAGCTCGCCAAGCGCGTAGTCTCAACAGATGCGGCGCATTCTCACCACGGCGGTAGCGATGTACGGCCTCGCGATTGTGGGCACTCACGTGGCGGAGGCGGCCGGCATGCGTCGTTGCCACTGTTCTGACGCCTGCTGGTGTCGGCGTCCTGGGCTCAGCGCTTTCCGGTGGGTGGCTCCGGTCGGCCACCGCTGACCACCTCAAAGCCGGCGAGCGGTGGCGTGACCACCTTCTGTTGATGCAGAACAGTGACCTGAGCACCGCGCGGCGTGAGCGCCCCGACGACCGTCAGGCCTCAGATTCAGTCGGGGAGCTTCACGCCGGTGTTGGCGTGGCACCGGTAGCCGTTTACGTGCTTTGCCAAGTACTGTTGGTGGTGCTCGGCGTAGTAGTCCGGCGGCGGCGATCGAGTGCGCGCACGACTCTGTCGAGGGTCGGGCGGCGGTTCGCCTGGCGCTCGCCCCGTCAAGCCCTCGTGTGGCGGGTTCTCATCGGGAGAGAACGATGTCGAGGACAGCCCGCGTCTCGGCGGCGCTGGTGGGATGCGACAGAAGGCCTTCGACCGCGAAGGTAGTGAGCCTGGCTGCTGCTGTCCGGTCTGGCTCAGGGACGCCCTGCTTGTCGAGGTGGGCGGTGACGAGGCTGTCCATCAGGGCATGGAAACCGTCGTGCCAGGTGGCGACGACCGAGGCGTGCTCGCTGCGGGCGTGCACGACGCCGATCAGGGTGCGGTGGCGACTGAGTCTCTCCAGCGCCCACAGCACCTGATCGATGAGCGGCGCACCGGCCTGCTGGTCGAACTCCTCCAACGCGTCCGCCAGGAGGTGGTCCAGGGCCGCGACCAGGAGAGCGTCCTTGTCATCGACGTACCAGTAGATCGTGGTGGGGGTGACGCCTGCGGCTTGGGCGATACGTGCCATCGACGTCTGCTCGAATCCAGCCTCACTGAAAAGCCTCGCCGCGGCGGTCACGATCTCGTCAAGCTTCTCGCTGCGGTCTTGAGGGCGTCTGTTGCGCGGCACACACCGACCCTATCTTGACCATCATTCAAGAGCCCGACTACCGTCTTGTATGGCAGTCAAGAGGCGTCGATCGGAGATCTTGTGGACGACATGAGTAGAGCGGCGCTGGTCACCGGCGCAAGCTTCGCGTGGCTGCTCGCAGGAGAAGGCCACCCGCTCTTGCTCGTCGCTCGACGCGAGGACCGGCTGCAGGATCTAGCCGCGGAACTCCGCGCCACGCACGGGGTCCGCTGCGAAGTCTTCGCGGCCGACCTCACCGATCCCGACACCCCGGCGCGGGCCACGGACTACGCGACAGCCCAGGGCCTCGACATCGAGGTCCTCATCAACAATGCCGCCCTGTCCGGCAACGACACGTTCGCAAACACGCCCTGGCCGACTCTCGCCGCCGAGATCCAGCTGATGATCACCGCCGTCACCGAGCTGGCGCACCGTGTCGCGCCGGGCATGAAGGAGCGCGGGTGGGGTCGCATCGTCAACGTCTCCTCCCTGGCCGCGTTCGCTCCACCGGCCGAGAGCCTGCTCTACACCGGCATCAAGAGCTACGTGCTGCACATGTCCCAGGCGCTCGACATGGAGCTGAGGCGCGACGGCATCAACGTCACCGCACTGTGTCCCGGATTCACCCGCAGCGCGTTCCACGACGTCATGGGAACCCGCGACATATTAAATGACGCCGAACGCAAAGCGCAGGATCGCCAGAACAACAACAATCAAACCGATCAGATAAATAATGCTACGCATTAGAATAG
>NZ_JAXMNS010000306.1:0-4828 GCF_034670285.1 Nocardioides sp.
GAACTCGCGCCCGATGATCTTGCGCTTCTCCTCCGGGTCGCTCACCCCGGCCAGAGCCGCGAGGAAGCGATCCTCGGCGTCGACGACCTTGAGGTCGACCCCGGTCGCGGCGACGAAGTCACGCTCGACCTGCTCGGTCTCGTCCTTGCGCATCAGGCCGTGGTCGACGTAGACACAGGTGAGCCGGTCGCCGATGGCGCGCTGCACGATCGCGGCGGCCACCGCCGAGTCGACGCCGCCGGAGAGGCCACAGATGGCCTTGCCACGGTCGCCGATCTGGGCGCGGATCGAGGCGATCTGCTCCTCGGCGATGTTGACCATCGTCCACGTCGGCCGGCAGCCGGCGATCTCGTGCAGGAAGTGCTCCAGGACGCGCTGGCCGTGCTCGGTGTGCATGACCTCGGGGTGCCACTGCACCCCGGCCATCCGGCGCGGCAGCGACTCGAAGGCGGCGACGGGCGTGACCGTGGTGGAGGCCAGCACGTCGAAGCCGGCAGGCGCAGCGGTCACGGAGTCGCCGTGCGACATCCACACCGAGTGCTCGGCCGGGAGCCCCGCCAGCAGCGTGCCCTGCTCGCTCACCGTGACAGGCGTGCGGCCGTACTCTCGGGCCCCCGTCGCGGAGACCTCGCCGCCCAGGCCGTTGGCCATCAGCTGGAAGCCGTAGCACATGCCGAACACCGGCACCCCGGCCTCGAAGATCGCCGGGTCGATCGACGGGGCGTCGTCGGCGTAGACCGAGGACGGACCGCCGGACAGGATGATCGCGGCGGGCTTGCGCTCCAGCATCTCGGCCACCGGCAGGTGGTGGGGCACGATCTCGGAGTAGACCCGTGCCTCGCGCACGCGGCGCGCGATCAGCTGGGCGTACTGCGCCCCGAAGTCGACGACGAGGACCAGGTCATGCTCTGCCGCTGTCATGGGCGAATGCTATCGGCGCACGCAGGGAGCCTCGCACGGCGGTCGGGCTCGTGGACCTCGCTCGGAATGCACCCTGGAAGGTTTCGAGACAGCCGTGCGCTCCCGTCGCTGCGCTCCGGGTGCGCGGCCTCCTCAGCCTCCTCGCAGGCTCGTGGTCCCGCGAGCGAGCTCGCGTGACCACGGCGCGCAAAAAGCAGCAAGCCCCGCCGGGGGGGGTGGGTGGCGGGGCCTGCGCGTCCAGCGCGGTTGGACAGTGCTCGGACTCTGAACCCGGCACTCGGGAGGGAGCGTTTATCGCCGGGTTCACGGTCTCAACGAGCCGCTCCGAACCGGGTTACGGAACGGGTCGGAAAGTTTTTCGCGGTCTAGCCCACGATGTCGTGCACGCCGCGGCTGGGTCAGGACACCCCGACGATCGGCAGGTGCAGAGCGCCGGGAGCATGACCCGGGACGGCCGGCGAGCGGGGCGCCGTGGGGTCGATGCGCTCGTACTGCGAGCCCAGCGCGGGGCGCGGGTCGACCTCGCCCTTGTTGGGCCACAGCGCCATCGCACGCTCGGCCTGCGCGGTGATGGTCAGCGACGGGTTGACGCCGAGGTTGGCCGAGATGGCCGAGCCGTCGGCGACGTGCAGCCCCTGGTAGTTGAAGACGCGCTGGTAGCCGTCGATCACGCCGTCCTCAGGGCTGGTGCCGATGGCGCACCCGCCGATGAAGTGGGCGGTGAGCGGCATGTTGAAGGGCTCCCCCACGTTGCCGCCCGGGGTGCCACCGAGCACCGAGGCCATCTTGCGGACCGCCTGGTTGGCGACGGGGATCCACGTCGGGTTCGGCGCGCCGTGGCCCTGCTTGGAGGTCATCCGCCACTTGCCGGTGAGCTTGTTCTTCCTGCTGTAGGTCGTGATCGAGTTGTCGAGGCTCTGCATCACCAGCGCGATCACCGTCCGCTCCGACCAGTGCGCGAGGTCGTAGAGCTCGAAGAGATTCTTCTTCTCGGTCCACATCGCCTTCAGCCAGCTGGCCCAGCGCGGACCGTCGCCGTCGCCGTCGGTCAGCACCGTCTGCATCATCGCCATCGCGTTGAAGCCCTTGCCGTAACGGACCGGCTCGATGTGGGTGTGGTCGTCGGGGTGCCACGACGAGGTGATCGCAACGCCGTAGGAGTAGTCGGTCTTGTCGCTCTTGGGCGCGATGGCACCGAGGATCGACTCCGAGTTGGTGCGCGACAGGAAGCCCAGCCGGTCGGAGATCCGGGGCAGGTCGCCGTCGTTCTTGAGCTGGTGGAGCAGCTTCTGCGTGCCGAGCGAGGCCGCGGCGAAGATCACCTGGTCGGTCGTGATGACCCGGGTCGAGGCCTTCGAGCGCACCTTCGCCTTGGTGTAGCGCACGTGGACGTCGTAGCCGCCGAGCCGGCGCGGCACCACCCGGGTCACGGTGGTCAGGGGCAGGACCTTCGCGCCCTTCTGCTCGGCGAGGTAGAGGTAGTTCTTGACGAGGGTGTTCTTCGCGTTGTGGCGGCACCCCGACATGCACTCGCCACAGTTGAGGCAGGCGTTGCGGTCGGGACCGGCACCACCGAAGTAGGGGTCGGCCACCGACTCGCCGGGCTTGCTCTCCGGTCCGCCGAAGAAGACACCGACCGGGGTGGGGTGAAAGGTGTCGGCGGCGCCCATGTCGGTGGCCACCTGCTCCATCACGTCGTCAGCGGGCGTACGCACCGGGTTGGTGACGACGCCCAGCATCCGCTTGGCCTGGTCGTAATAAGGCGCCAGCTCGTCCTTCCAGTCCGTGATCGAGGCCCACTGCGGGTCCTTGTAGAACGGCTCGAGCGGCTCGTAGAGCGTGTTGGCGTAGACCAGCGAGCCACCACCCACGCCGGCACCGGCGACGATCAGGGTGTCGCGCACCGCGTCGACGCGCTGGATGCCGTAGCACCCGAGGGCGGGCGCCCAGAGGTAGCGCTTGAGGTCGAAGGTGCCGGAGGCGAAGTCGGAGTCCTCGAACCGCGGGCCGGCCTCGAGCACGCCGACCTTGTAGCCCTTCTCGGTCAGCCGCAGGGCCGAGACCGAGCCACCGAAGCCCGAACCGATGACGAGGACGTCGAAGTCGTTGCCCGTCGTGGAGCCCGTCGTGGGAGCTGCACCGTTGCTCATGTCACTCATCTCGTCAGGCCCTTCCGAGCTTCTTCATGATCTTGAGGTTGGCGGTCATCACCTTGGCATAGGTCTCGTCCGACATCCCGAGCATCGGCGCGAAGCGGACGAGGCGCTGCGTGGCCACCGACTGCGACTCGGTGTAGCGGTGGATTCCTTCGCTCCCCTGGCGACGTCCCATGCCCGACTGGCGCATGCCACCCATCGGGGAGTCGATGCTGGCGAACGTGGCACCGAAGGCCTCGTTGATGTTGACCGTGCCGCACCGGATCTCGCGCGCCATGGCGCGGGCCCGGTCGCCGTCCTGGCTGTAGATCGAGCCGTTGAGGCCGTAGTCACCGTCGTTGGCTCGGGAGACGGCCTCCGCCTCGTCGTGGAAGCGGTAGAGCGAGACGACAGGACCGAAGGTCTCCTCGCCGAAGCAGGTCATGTCGGGCGTGACGCCCTCGAGGATCGTGGGCTCGTAGAAGTAGGGGCCGAGGTCGGGACGCGCACGCCCGCCGGTCAGCACCCGGGCGCCCTTGGCGACCGCGTCGTCCACCTGCGCCACGACCGTGTCGAGCTGCGCCTGGGAGACCAGCGAGCCCATGTCGTTGCCCCAGTCGAGGGTCGCCCCCAGGGTCATCGCCTTCGTGCGGGCCACGAAGCGGTCGAGGAAGCGGTCGTAGACCTGGTCGGCGACGAACATCCGCTCGATCGACACGCAGAGCTGACCGGCGTTCGAGAACGCCGCCCGCACCGCACCCTCAGCAGCCTTCTCGAGGTCGGCGTCGCGGAGCACGAGCAGCGGGTTCTTGCCGCCCAGCTCGAGCGAGCAGCCGACCAGACGCTCGGCGCAGGTCTTGGCGATGATCTTGCCGGTGGCGGTCGAGCCGGTGAAGCAGACGTAGTCGGCGCGCTGGAGGATCGACGTCCCGATCTCGGAGCCGGGACCTGCGACGACCTGCCACAGGTCCTGCGGGAAGCCGGCCTCGTCGAGCAGCCGGGCCCCGAGCAGGGCGCTGAGCATGGTCTGGGCGTCCGGCTTGGCGACCACGGCGTTGCCGGCCAGGAGGGCGGGCAGCCCGTCGCAGAGCGCCATCGTGAAGGGGTAGTTCCACGGCGAGATGATGCCCACGACGCCCTTCGGCACGCGGTTGACCTCGACGCGCGTCAGGCCCGGCACGACGCCCATCTTGCGCTCGGTGGCGAGGTGCTTCTCGATCGTGCGGGCGTAGTAGCGCGCGGTGAGGGCGATGTGCAGCGGCTCGTCGAAGGCGTGCTTGCGGGCCTTGCCCGACTCCAGCACGATCAGGTCGATGATCTCGTCCTGACGCTCGAGCACGAGGTCGTGGAACCGCATCATCATCGCCGCGCGAGCCTCGAGCGGGGTGCGTGCCCAGGTGTCCTGAGCACGGCGTGCCCGCGCGAACGCCTCCTCGACGTCGTCGTCGGTCGACTGCGGCACGTGCGCCAGCGGCGCACCGCTCAGCGGGGTGTCGACCTGCACGGTGCGGCCCGACGTCGCCCGCACCCGGCGGGTCAGCGCCTCGGTGTAGGACGGCTCGAGGGCGTAGGAAGCGGTGGGGTCGTGCTCGGGGTCCGACGGACCCTCGAGGCGCGGACCGCCGGCGGACGTCGGCTGCGAGGCGTCACTCATATACCGAGGGTATGTGACGGGCGTCTCCGCCGCTACTGAATGTTTGTCAATGTGTCCCTTTACACAACTACCGGCGGTGTCCACCAAGGACACCGCCGGCAGTCGGCCGGAGGGCAGG
>NZ_JAXMNS010000307.1:0-4788 GCF_034670285.1 Nocardioides sp.
CTGGCCGACCTCGTCGAGGGAGTACGTGCGCGACAGGGTCGGGTGGATCTTGCCCAGGGCGATGAGGCGGTTGGCCTCGTACGCCTCGCGGTAGTTGGCGAAGTGGCTGGAGACGATCCGCTTGAGGTTCATCCAGAGGTAGCGGTTGTCGTACTCGTGCATGTAGCCGGTGGTCGAGGCACAGGTGGTGATGGTGCCGCCCTTGCGGGTCACGTAGACCGAGGCTCCGAAGGTCTCGCGGCCCGGGTGCTCGAAGACGATGTCGATGTCCTCGCCGCCGGTGAGCTCACGGATCTTCTTGCCGAGGCGCTGCCACTCCTTGGGGTTCTGCTCGGTGTTGTCCTCGTTCCAGAACTTCCAGTCCTCCTCCGAGCGGTTGATCACCATCTCGGCGCCCATGGAGCGCACGATGTTGGCCTTCTCCTCGTTGGAGACCACGCAGATCGGGTTGGCGCCGCCGTTGAGGGCGTACTGCGTCGCGAAGCCACCGAGGCCGCCGGAGGCGCCCCAGATGAGCACGTTGTCGCCCTGCTTCATCTGACCGGCGTTCTTGGAGACCAGCTGGCGGTAGGCCGTGGCGTTGACCAGGCCGGGGGAGGCAGCCTCCTCCCAGGTGAGGTGCTCGGGCTTGGACAGCAGCTGGTTGGACTTCACCAGGGCGATGTGGGCGAGGCCACCGAAGTTGGTCTCGAAGCCCCAGATGCGCTGCTGCGGGTCCATCATCGTGTCGTCGTGACCGGCGGGGTCCTCGAGCTCGACCGAGAGACAGTGGGCGACGACCTCGGCTCCGGGCTTCCACTTCGTGACGCCGGGACCGGTCTTGAGCACGACGCCGGCCAGGTCGGAGCCGACCACGTGGTAGGGCAGGTCGTGGCGCTTGGTGAGCTCGGAGAGGCGGCCGTAGCGCTCGAGGAAGCCGAAGGTGGAGACGGGCTCGAAGATCGAGGTCCACACGGTGTTGTAGTTGATCGCGCTGGCCATGACGGCGACGTACGCCTCGCCGGGACCGAGCTCGGGCAGAGCGACGTCCTCGACGTGCAGGCTCTTGCGGGGGTCCTTGTCGCGGGTGGCCACGCCCTCGAACATCTGGGCCTCGTCCTTGTGCACCGTCACGGCGCGGTAGGACTCGGGCAGGGTGAGGTTGGCGAAGTCCTCGCTGGAGGCGTCGCCGGACTGGCCGGCCGTGATGGCGTCGAGGATGTGCTGCACGGGTGTCTCCTGGTGAGGTGGAGGAAGGTGAACAAGCGGCACGGTGGCCGCCGCGAAAGATACCGGCGAGTAACTCCGGCTGGTGCTGAGTGTGCCGGACGTCTCAGTGGTCGGCTGCGGGCTGGACCAGCTCGACCAGGATGCCGCCGGCGTCCTTGGGGTGCACGAAGTTGATGCGTGAGTCGCTGGTGCCGCGCTTCGGGGCGTCGTAGAGCATCCGCAGTCCTCGCTCGCGCAGGATGGCCGAGACCTGCTCGACGTCGGTGACGCGGTAGGCGATCTGCTGGCAGCCGGGGCCGTTGCGGTCGATGAACTTGGCGATCGTCGACGTCTCGTCGATCGGGGCGAGCAGCTGCACGCAGGAGGTCGAGTCGCCAACCGCCATCATCGCCTCGCGGACGCCCTGCTCCTCGTTGACCTCCTGGTGGGCCACCGACATGCCGAACGTGTCGCGGTAGAAGGCGATCGCGACGTCCAGGTCGGGCACCGCCATCCCGACGTGGTCGATGGCAGTGAAGAGGGGCTCGGGGATGTCGAGTGCGGTCATGGCGTCATGCTCCACTCCGTCGCACCCCCAGGACAAGGTGTCTCACCGCGGGTGTGACATGTGCCTCACGGGGTGGGTCGCGGACACCCTCGCTGGTCTCGTGACTCGTAGGTAGTCTCGAAGTACTTCACTCGAACTTCACGGAGGCATCATGTCCGGAACCGTCATCGTCGCAGGGGCCCGTACCCCCATCGGCCGCCTGCTCGGCGGCTTCAAGAGCCTCTCGGCCGCTGACCTGGGTGGCGTCGCCATCAAGGGCGCGCTCGAGAAGGCCGGAGTCACCGGTGACCAGGTCGAGTACCTCATCATGGGTCAGGTCATCCTGGCCGGCGCCGGCCAGAACCCGGCCCGCGCAGCCGGCATCGCGGGCGGCCTGCCGCTCGGCGTCCCGTCGATCACCATCAACAAGGTGTGCCTCTCGGGCCTCAACGCCATCGCCACCGCTGACCAGATGATCCGCGCCGGCGAGGCCGACATCATCGTGGCCGGCGGCATGGAGTCGATGACCAACGCCCCGCACGTGCTGCCCAAGTCGCGCGAGGGCTTCAAGTTCGGCGACGTCTCGCTCGTCGACTCGATGGCCTACGACGCGCTCTTCGACCAGTCCACCCAGCAGGCAATGGGCGCGCTGACCGAGCAGTGCAACGCCTCCGGCACCAAGCTCACCCGCGAGGAGCAGGACGAGTTCGCCGCCGGTTCGCACCAGAAGGCCGCGGCCGCCTGGAAGAACGGCGTCTTCGACGACGAGGTCGTCCCGGTCTCGATCCCGCAGCGCAAGGGCGACCCGGTCGTCATCAGCAGCGACGAGGGCGTGCGTGGCGAGACCACCGCCGAGTCCCTCTCGACCCTGCGTCCGGCCTTCTCGAAGGACGGCACCATCACCGCAGCCTCCTCCTCGCAGATCTCCGACGGCGCCTGCGCCGTGGTCGTGATGAGCAAGGCCAAGGCCGAGGAGCTCGGCCTCGAGTGGCTGGCCGAGATCGGCGCGCACGGCATGGTGGCCGGCCCTGACTCCACCCTGCAGATGCAGCCGGCCAACGCAACGGCCAAGGCCTGCGCCAAGGAGGGCATCGACCCCAAGGACCTCGACCTCGTCGAGTTCAACGAGGCGTTCGCCGCCGTCGGTCTCGAGTCGGCCCGCTCGCTGGGTCTCGACGAGTCGAAGGTCAACGTCAACGGCGGCGCGATCGCCCTGGGTCACCCGGTCGGCATGTCCGGTGCCCGCGTGGTCCTGCACCTCGCCCTCGAGCTCAAGCGTCGCGGTGGCGGCGTCGGTGCGGCCGCCCTGTGCGGCGGCGGTGGCCAGGGCGATGCACTGATCGTGCGTGTCCCCGAAGCCTGAGAGCGCTTCGGCGGTGGGGTTCCTACGTCCCTCGCCTCGCGCTCTCGGTGCGAGGGGACTGTGAAGGGGAGCCGCAGGGCTGAGTCGGTCTCCGACCTCGTCGCGTCCGCCCGTGCCGGTCAGGCACGGGCGGTCGCGCGACTGATCTCCCTGGTCGAGGACGAGTCCCCGCTCCTGCGCGAGGTCACCGCGGCGCTCGCGCCGCACACCGGTCGAGCCCATGTCATCGGGCTCACCGGATCGCCGGGCGTCGGCAAGTCGACGTCCACCAGTGCGCTGATCCGCGCCTTCCGTGAGCAGGGCCGTCGGGTGGGGGTGCTCGCCATCGACCCGTCCTCGCCGTTCTCCGGCGGGGCGCTGCTCGGCGACCGCGTGCGGATGGGCGACCACGCCACCGACGAGGGAGTCTTCATCCGCTCGATGGCGGCTCGCGGCCACCTCGGCGGACTGTCCTGGTCGACCCCGCAGGCCATGCGGGTCCTCGACGCCGCCGGGTTCGACGTCGTCCTCGTCGAGACCGTCGGGGTGGGTCAGAGCGAGGTCGAGGTAGCGGGCCTCGCCGACACCACCGTCGTGCTGCTGGCACCGGGCATGGGCGACGGCATCCAGGCCGCCAAGGCCGGCATCCTCGAGATCGGCGACGTCTACGTCGTCAACAAGGCCGACCGTGACGGCGCGCCCCAGGTGGCCCGTGAGCTGCGAGCGATGCTCAACTTCGCCGAGCGTTCCGAGGGCGAGTGGCGGCAGCCGATCCTCAAGACCGTGGCGCAGACCGGTGACGGCGTGAGCGACGTCGTCGCAGCCCTCGACGAGCACCGTGCGTGGCTGGCGTCGTCCGGCACCCTGGCTCATCGGCGTGCACGGCGGGCTCGAGCCGAGATCGAGGCGATCGCGGTCGCCTCCCTGCGCCGACGCTGGACCGAGGTCGGTGAGCACGACCAGCTCGACGCCCTCGCGACCGCGGTGGTCGACGGGCAGAGCGACTCCTACGCCGCGGCCGACGTCCTTCTGGACAGCCTTGACCACCACGTGGGCTGAGTGACCTCGCCCGACCTCGGCTCGAGGGCTCCCTCCCCGTAGGCGGCGTGGAGCTCACTGTCGCTGGACGGCGAGCGGTCCGGCGTAGTCGACGTTTCTCGAGTCGTTGGCGACCGAGGCCGGGTCGGTGACGACTCCGAGGACGTTGCCGGAGCCGTTGTCACCGGCGCCGCTCAGGCGGTTGTCGCGGCCGTCCTGACGACGTGACGGCGGGTCAGTCCAGTCACGTGTAGCTGCCGGTACGCGTGTTGTTCTTGGGCGAGTCAGGTGCGACCACGGTGGCCGAGACCGTGCCGCGGCCCGTGCGCACGATCCCGAACTGGAAGGCCACCGAGGTGTTCGTGTTGGCCGGGATCGTGTTGGTGAACTCGATCGTGGTCGGATTCGAGGTCGGCGCGACGATGGGCGGGTTGGCCGTCACTGCGGGGTTGCCCTGAACGTCGTTGTTGAACGCGAAGGTGCCGCTGGTCGGAGTGAAGGTGACCGCCACCGTGTGCGGCGCGACGGGAGCGGCCCCGTTGTTCTTCACCGTCAGCGAGAACACCCCGGTGTTGGTGTTGAAGTTCAGCCCGATCACGTCCATGTCGATCGGGTTGGCGTCCTCACCCCACACCCCGCTGGACCCCGTGTTCGCGCCCGGCGGAGTGGTCAT
>NZ_JAXMNS010000308.1:0-4752 GCF_034670285.1 Nocardioides sp.
GACTACCGGATGGTCTTCAACACCGGCGCCGGAGCGGGGCAGACGGTCTTCCACACCCACCTGCACGTGCTCGCCGGACGCGACCTCGCCTGGCCTCCGGGTTAGTCCAGCGGTGCTCGTTCGCCTCACCGCGTCTCGGTACGCCGGTGGCTCGCAGGCTCGCTCCCCGGCTACTCGACGACCGGTCTGAGCAGGCCCCGACCTCGCTGCGCTCGGCTGAGCCTGCTCAGAGGAACACGTAGACGAGCCGCATCAGCGCGAAGAGCACCGGCAGCCCGAAGACGACGAGCAGCACCCACGCCGTGATCCGGTGCAGCGGCTTGGCACCGTCGAGGTTGCCGGCGAAATCGAGCAGGGCGCCCTCGGCGACGTGATGGGTGAGCCCCATCTGCTTGGCGTACTCCGGCAGGTGCTCACCGGGAAACCAGTCAGGTGGCGTGTCGTCGTCGGGGGCGTAGTCCTCGTCGAACTCGTCCGCGCGGCCGTCAGCCCTCATGCCGTCACCGTACGGGACCGACCCCATATCCGTTGGGTGGTCCGAGGGTGCTCCCGTAGCATGGGAGACCCTGCAACCAACCGAAAGGCCGCCCTTCCGGGCACCCATGACCGACTCGAACTCCGGAGACCTCCAGACCCGCCACACCGTGGTGGTCCCCACCAGCATCAACATGGTCAACCTGCTCGGGCCGGGCGACGAGTTCCTCGGCATCATGGAGGGCGCCTTCAAGGTCGAGCTCCACGTGCGCGGCAACCGCATCACGTTGCGCGGTGAGCCCGGTGAGGTCGCTCTGGCCGAGCGCCTCCTCGACGAGCTGGTCGCGATCATCCGCACAGGCCAGGGGATGACCAACGAGACCGTCGAGCGCGTCATCGACATGCTGCGCGTCGAGACCACCGAGAAGCCCGCCGACGTGCTCTCGCTCAACATCCTGAGCAACCGCGGTCGATCGATCCGTCCCAAGACGATCAACCAGAAGCACTACGTCGACGCCATCGACAAGCACACGATCACGTTCGGCATCGGTCCCGCCGGCACGGGCAAGACCTACCTGGCGATGGCCAAGGCGGTGCAGGCGCTCCAGGCCAAGCACGTCAACCGGATCATCCTCACGCGTCCGGCCGTCGAGGCCGGCGAGAGCCTCGGCTACCTGCCCGGCACGCTGAGCGAGAAGATCGACCCCTACCTGCGCCCGCTCTACGACGCGCTGCACGACATGATCGACCCCGACTCGATCCCCAAGCTGATCGCGGCCGGCACGATCGAGGTCGCCCCGCTCGCCTACATGCGCGGGCGCTCGCTCAACGACTCCTTCATCATCCTCGACGAGGCGCAGAACACGACGCCCGAGCAGATGAAGATGTTCCTCACCCGACTCGGCTTCGGCTCCAAGATCGTCGTCACCGGTGACGTCACCCAGGTCGACCTCCCCACCGGGGCGAAGTCGGGGCTGCGCATCATCGAGGGCATCCTCGACGAGGTCGAGGACATCTCGTTCAACCGCCTCGCCTCGAACGACGTCGTACGGCACCGGCTGGTCGGCAAGATCGTCGCGGCCTACGACGACTTCGACGCCGAGACGCAGGCCCGCCTCGAGGCCCGCACCGACACCCGTACCGGACCCACCAGGAGCGCTGAACCTCGATGACCATCGAGATCATCGACGAGTCGGGCCAAGCCCTGGACGTCAAGCACCTCGCGGCCCTGAGCCGTTTCGTCATGGACCAGATGCGGGTGCACCCGCAGGCCGAGCTGTGCATCAAGGCCGTCGACGAGGCGACCATCGCCGAGCTCAACGAGCAGTGGATGGAGAAGGAGGGCCCTACCGACGTGCTGGCCTTCCCGATGGACGAGCTGCGTCCGGGCCTGGTCAACGAGGAGCCCGAGGAGGGCGTCCTCGGTGACCTGGTGCTGTGCCCGACGATCGCGGCAGCCCAGGGCGAGACCGCCGGCCACGGCACCCTCGCCGAGATCGAGCTGCTCACGACCCACGGCATCCTGCACCTCCTCGGCTACGACCACGCCGAGCCCGAGGAGCACCGCGAGATGTTCGGACTGCAGGACACCCTGCTCGCCCAGTGGCGGGCCCGATGACCGGCACCCAGCTGCTGCTCTTCGCCGTCGCCGGGATCCTCGTCGTCCTCGCCGGGGTCTTCACCGCGGCCGACGCCGCGCTCGGGGCGTTCTCCCGCGCCCGCGCGGCCGAGCTGGCTGCCGAGGGCCGCACCGGTGCCAGACGACTGGTGACGCTGCTCGAGGACGCGCCGCGCCACCTCAACACCGCCCTGCTGCTCGAGCTGCTGGCCGAGGTCTCGGCGATCGTGATCGTCACCCTGCAGATCTCTGCGATCGTCGACGGCCGTGGCTGGGAGTCGGCCCTGATCACGATCGGCGTGATGCTGATCGTCTCGTTCGTCGTGATCGGTGTCGCACCACGCACGTTGGGTCGTCAGCACGCCGAGACGTTCGCACTGATCGCCGCCGGGCCGCTGACCCTCTTCACCCGCGTGCTGGGACCGCTGCCGCGGGTCCTGATCCTGGCGGGCAACGCGATCACGCCCGGTCGTGGCTTCCGCGAGGGTCCGTTCTCGTCCGAGACCGAGCTGCGCGAGATGGTCGACATCGCCGAGGCCTCGGCGCTGATCGAGTCGGGCGAGCGCAAGATGATCCACTCGGTCTTCGAGCTCGGCGACACGACCGTGCGCGAGGTGATGGTGCCGCGCAACGACGTCGTCTACATCGAGCGGCACAAGAACCTGCGCCAGTCGATGTCGCTCTTCCTGCGCAGCGGCTACTCGCGCGTCCCGGTGATCGGGGAGAACCTCGACGACATCTGTGGCATCGCCTACCTCAAGGACATCGTGCGCCGCGACTTCGAGGCTCCCGACGTCGAGCTGACCCAGCGCGTCGACGAGGTCATGCGACCGGTGTCGTGGGTGCCGGAGTCGAAGCCGGTCGACGCGCAGCTCTCCTTCATGCAGGCCAACCGTCAGCACATCGCCGTCGTGGTCGACGAGTACGGCGGCACCGCCGGCCTCATCACGATCGAGGACCTCCTCGAGGAGATCGTCGGCGAGATCACCGACGAGTACGACGACGACGAGATCGAGGTCGAGCACGTCACCGAGGGTCCGCTGCCCACGTGGCGGGTCTCCTCGCGCTACCCGATCGACGACCTCGAGGAGCTCTTCGGCTTCGACGTCGAGGAGGAGGACGTCGACTCGGTCGGTGGCCTGATGGCCAAGCACCTCGGCCGGGTCCCGATCCCGGGGTCCCACGTGGAGGCGCACGGACTGACCTTCGAGGCCGAGGACGCCGCCGGCCGCCGCAACAAGATCAGCACGGTCGTCATCAGCCTGTCCGAGCCCGAGCCGCAGCTCGGCACCGACACCGGCGAGCTGGAGACGGCTGTCATCGCCGATGTCACGCGACACTAGGCTGGCGGCATGGACCTGAGCACCGAGGACGCCAAGCTCGTGACCCTGGCCCGCGCGACGCGCGCGAGGGTCGGTGCGGCGCAGGGAGCCGCCGTACGCGACGCAGACGGTCGCACCTACGCCGCCGCCACGGTCGACCTGCCCTCGCTCAAGATCTCGGCGCTGCAGGTGTGCGTGGCGATGGCCGTCGCCTCGGGTTCCTCGGGCCTCGGTGCCGCGGTGCTGCTGGGCGAGGACGCCGAGCTCGTCGACTCCGACCAGGCGGCCCTGTCCGACTTCGGAGGGGCCGGCGTCACGGTGCACCTCGGAGACCCCCGCGGCACGATCAGCAACAGCACCCAGACCTGACTCCATTGGAGTAAGTTCTTGAGGTGTGACGTCGGAACTCCGCGCGGCCATCACACCCTGGCACCAGCACGCCGGGGCAGTCGCGCGGCTCGCGTCGTCGTACGCCGCGATCCCGGACGGCGCGCCGGTGCGGCTGGCGAAGTCGACGACGAACCTCTTCCGGGTCCGTAGCGCCAGCGGTGCACCTGGGCTCGACGTCTCCGGGCTGACCGGGGTGCTCGAGGTCGACCCGGTCGCCCGCACCGCCGAGGTGCAGGGGATGTGCACCTACGAGGACCTCGTCGACGCGACGCTGCCGCACGGGCTGATCCCGCTCGTCGTCCCGCAGCTGCGCACCATCACGCTGGGCGGCGCTGTCACCGGCCTCGGGATCGAGTCGACGAGCTTTCGCAACGGTCTGCCGCACGAGTCGGTGCTCGAGATGGACGTCTTCACCGGCGCCGGCGAGGTGGTCACGACCCGACCGGGTGACGACCTGTTCGATGCCTTCCCCAACTCCTACGGCTCCCTCGGCTACGCGACCCGGCTGCTCATCTCCCTCGAGGAGGTGCCGACGTACGTCGCTCTGCGCCACGTGCGCGTCGAGGACGACCTCCTCCCGCGGGTGATCTCCGAGATCGTCTCCGCCGGCCACCACGACGGCGAACGGGTCGACGGTCTCGACGGCGTCGCCTTCGCGCCGGGAGAGGTCTACCTGACGCTCGCCCGCTTCACCGACGAGCCGGGACCGGTGAGCGACTACACCGGACAGCAGATCTTCTTCCGCTCGGTGCAGCAGCGCCCGACCGACCGACTCACGATCCACGACTACCTCTGGCGCTGGGACACCGACTGGTTCTGGTGCTCGCGCGCCTTCGGGGCCCAGCACCCGCTGGTGCGCCGGGTGTGGCCGCGGCGCTGGCGGCGCAGCGACGTCGACCACCGGCTGCTGGCCCTCGACACCCGCTTCGGGGTCGCCGAGCGGCTCGA
>NZ_JAXMNS010000309.1:0-4741 GCF_034670285.1 Nocardioides sp.
CGTCCTTGGGATGTCCTCAGAAGCCGGGTGCACCTACGTCGGCAAGACCCTCGAGCTCCGCTACCGCCTGCGCCGCATCTGGGAACAAGTCGTGGCGTTGAAGGTCCCGGTGTGGAAAGCCTTTCGGGTCTGCGAGCACACCCTCACCCTGTCGTACCCCGAGGAAGCAGAGCGCCTGCGGCTCAAGGCTGCTGATGACCGCGAATTCCAGGTCCACCTCGGAGGACGAGAGGCCACCACCGACGGCACCGTCGAGGTCACCGGCACCCTGTCGGTCGAGGACGCCCTCGACCTCGAAGCAGCCGTCAAGCAAGGCGCGAAGACACTGGGCGACCTCGGGTGCGAGGAATCTCTCGGCGCCCGGCGGTCGATGGCCGTGGGTGAGATGGCGCGCCAGCAACTCACTCTCGACCTAGAAGCAGGCGGTGACACCGGCGGGCGTGGGGTCGTCATCTACGCCCACATCGACCCCGACAGCCCCCACGCCACGTTGGACAACATCGGCGGCGGAGACGTCCTGATCGAGCAGCTCAAGGACTGGTGCCAGACCGCCGGCACCACCGTCACCATCAAGCCCGTCATCGACCTCAACCAGGAGATCTCGGCCTCGGCCTACGTGCCGACCGCGAAGCTCGTGGAGCAGGTGAGGCTGCGCGACCAGTGCTGCGTGTTCCCCAACTGCACCAGGCGCGCTGCTCACTGCGACCTCGACCACCGAGTGCCCTTCAACAAGAACAACCCTGAGGCCGGCGGGAAATCCACGACGTCGAACCTCTCGCTCCTCTGCAGGAAGCACCACCGCGCCAAGACCTTCTCCACCTGGGACTACACCTCACCCCAGCCCGGGATCTACGACTGGACCAGCCCCTCCGGCCACCGCTTCCGAGTCGTCAGAGGCAGACGACACGGGCGCATGCCCATCACGACACCCCTCGACGACCCACCCGAGCCCTGAACACCACGCCCCGACACCCCGCTGAGACCAGCGGGGTCACAAGCACGTCACCAGGTTTCGAGGCTCGTCGCTAGCGCTCCTCACACCTCAACCACCGTCGGCCCCGGCGCCTCGATACGCCGGGCACACTCGACTAGGTTGGTGTCCGTGGACCTGCCCGTGATGCCACCTGTGCGCCCGATGCTCGCCAAGGCGGTCAAGGGCGTGCCCGATCCGGCCAAGACCGTCGTCGACGACCTAGCCGGGCTGAGCTTCGAGCCGAAGTGGGACGGCTTCCGCTGCCTGGTGTTCAAGGACGGCGACGAGGTCGAGCTGACCAGCCGCAACACCAAGCCGCTGACCCGCTACTTCCCCGAGCTCGTGGCCGCCATGCGCGAGCAGCTGCCCGAGCGTTGCGTGCTCGACGGCGAGGTGTTCGTCGCGATCGGCAAACGGCTCGAGTTCGAGGTGCTCCAGGAGCGCATCCACCCGGCGGCGTCCCGCGTCGACATGCTCGCCGAGAAGACGCCGGCCAGCTTCGTCGCCTTCGACCTCCTCGCCCTCGGCGACACGTCGTACGTCGATCGTCCGTTCGTCGAGCGACGCGCCGGCCTCGAGAAGGCCCTCGGCGGGCTCAGCGGGCCGTGCTACCTCACCCGCACCACCGAGGACCCCGACCTTGCCCAGGAGTGGTTCCACCAGTTCGAGGGAGCCGGCCTCGACGGCGTGATCGCCAAGCCGCTCGGCGGCGCGTACGTCGAGAACGGCCGCACCATGATGAAGGTCAAGCACGAGCGCACCGCCGACGTCGTCGTCGCCGGCTATCGCGAGCACAAGACCAGCACCCCCGAGCGCCCGCTGCTCGGCAGCCTCCTGCTGGGCCTGTACGCCGACGGTTCGCTCCAGCACGTGGGCGTGAGCGCCAGCTTCACCGCAGTCCGTCGCGCCGAGCTCATCGACGAGCTGCAAGCGCTCGTGTGTCCCATCAGCGAGCACCCGTGGAGCGCGTGGGCCGGACCCGAGCCGCAGGCGATCGCCAACCCCGACCGGGTGCCGGGCACCCAGAGCCGCTGGAGCGCCGGCAAGGACCTGTCCTTCACCCCGCTGCGCCCCGACCTGGTGCTCGAGGTGAAGTACGACGCGATGGAGGGCCGACGCTTCCGACACACCGCCCACTTCAAGCGTTGGCGGCCCGATCGCGACCCCACCTCGTGCGGCTACGACCAGTTGGAGCAGCCGGTGAGCTATGACCTCGCTAGTGTCCTGTCCGGAGGAGAGTGACCCATGACCGAAACCCAGAACACCTATCCCGTGGTGCTGCTCGTCGAGCAGCAGCTCAGCTCGCTCGACGCCACCCAGGTGCGCGGCCTGCACGAGAGCATCGAGGAGCCCGTGATCTACCACGTGCTGCTCCCTGTCGACGACGCCGCAGCCCGCGTCGAGGCCTCGCTCGGCTCGCTGTCCGGCAGCGAGATGGTGGGCTCACCCGCCCCGACCCTGAGCGAGGTCGACCTCGAGGCCCTCGAGCAGCACGCCCAGGAGCAGGCTCGCGACGAGCTCGCCGCCACGGTCGCCGCGCTCGAGGCTGCCGGCGCCACCGTCGCCGGTGGCGCCCTGGTGACCGGGCACCCCGCCGCCGAGCTCGCCAAGAAGGTCTCGGCCGTCAACGGGCGCGAGGCCATCGTGCTCACCCGCCCGCACGTGGTGGCCGAGTTCTTCCACGTCGACTGGGCCTCCCAGGCCCGCCGCAAGCTCGGTGTCCCCGTGCTCCACCTGCTCGAGCACCAGACCTTCGACGAGCAGGCAGAGGGCCTCTGACCCGGTGAGGCTCAACCTCCGTCGTGGCGGCTCCGCGCACGACTCCGAGAAGCACGACGGCACCGGTGGACCCTCGGGCCCGCCGGCTGCCTTCGCGACCCTCATCGAGGGTCGCTGGCTGTGGGTCGCGGTCGACGCGCAGCCAGGACGCCTCGCGCTGGCTCGGGTCGATGCCGACAGTCAGGTGGAGCAGGTCGTGGACGTCCCCACCGAGGCGATCACCGACCAGCCCGACCACCTCGGCGCTCGGCTCGATCTCGCTGCGCTCGACGGACATGAGCAGCGGTACGACGTCGTGGTCGTGCCCCCGGACGGCGGCACCCCGCTGTCGCTGACGACCGAGCCCCTGCCCAGCGCCCTCGGCCACACCAGCATCGACGGTCGCACCCAGCACCTCCTGGTGCGCGCTCCCGACGGCCGGCTGCGGGTGCGCACCACGCTGCTGCCCGAGGCCGCCGGGCTGCTCGGCGTCCGCAAGCTGCCCGACGCCCTCGAGGTCACCCTCCTCGACGCCGGCGCCGGCGCCGACCTGGCGATCCTGGACGACGAGGGGGCCGTGCTCGCCTCGTGGCCGATCGACGAGCGCGGCACCGCCACGATCACACCGCGGACGGTCACCCACCTCGAGCCGACCACCCGGCCCGCCGTCACCGGCCACGCCGGCGCCTGGAAGCCCGTACGACGTCGCGCCAACGACCTCCTCGACCCGCGGTCCGCCGCACCCCTCCCCCAGCTCGACCAGCCCCACGCCGACCGTCCGCTGCTGCGCCTGCCGTGGTCGCGAGAGGCAGCCCTGCTGGTGCGCATCTTCGCCGACGACGAGGCCCCCTGATGAGGATCGGCTTCCTGGTCTTCAACCTCGACGGCATGGGCGGCACCAGCCGTTCGGTGATCACCCAGGCCAACGCCCTCGCCGCCCACCCCGGCGGTCACGACGTACGCCTGCTCAGCGTCACCCGCAGCGCCGACACCCCGCACTACGCGATCGACGACCGCATCGCCGTCGAGCACCTCGTCGACCTCCGCGACCCCGACCGCCCGGCGCTCGACGGACTCGAGCCCGGCGAGGCAGCCGCTGCCCAGGCCCGCCAGTCCTCGCTCGTGCCGGCTCGCTGGGACGGCCAGTTCACCGCCCTGTGCGACCTCGCCCTCGAGCGGCGACTGCCGCGCCTCGACGACCTCGACGTGCTCGTCACGGTCACGCCCGGCCTCCTGGCCTGCGGCATCACCCTGAGCCCCGACCGCGTGATCGTCGTGCACCAGGAGCACCGCTCCTCCAACGACCGCACCTCCGGCCTCGAGCCGCTGCTGTCGTTCGCTCCGCGCGCAGACGCCGTCGCGCTGCTCACGCCCACCATCGAGGCCTGGCTGCGCGACCAGCTGGCGGGACTCGCACCGACCACGGTCGTGATGGTCAACCCGCTCCCGCTCGGCTTCACGCCCCGCGCCTCGCTGGACGCGCCGGTGATCATGGCCGCGGGCCGGCTGGTGCCGGAGAAGCAGTTCATCAAGCTCGTCGAGGCCTTCGCGAGGATCGCCGACGACCTGCCGGGATGGCGCCTGCGTCTCTGCGGTGACGGCCCCAGCCGAGGCGAGCTGGCCCGCCACGTGCGCAAGCGCGACCTGTGGGACCGCGTCGAGCTGCCCGGCAGCCTGCCGAACCTCGCCGCCGAGTGGCCGCGCGCCTCGATCGCCGCCCTCTCCTCGCGCGCCGAGGGCTACCCGCTCGTGCTCCAGGAGGCGATGGCGGCCGGGGTGCCGGCGGTCAGCTTCGACTGCCCCTCGGGTCCACGCGAGATCATCGAGCACGAGGTCAACGGACTGCTGGTGGCTCCTCAGTCGGTGAGCGGTCTCGCCTCCGCACTGCGACGCCTGGCGCTCGACCACGACCTGCGCCACCGCCTCGGCGCCGGCGCTCTCGACTCCGCCCGAGCCTGGGACGCCGGCGCCCTGGCTGCTCGCTGGATCGAGATCTTCGAGGGCGCCGTC
>NZ_JAXMNS010000310.1:0-4729 GCF_034670285.1 Nocardioides sp.
CCGCCGGCGTGACGCGTCAGATGGCTGCCATCGTGACCCAGCGCGACCGAGGGCCGCACTTGCGCTCCGTGAGCGTTCCGACCGTGGTCATCCACGGACTGGCCGACAAGATGGTGCACGTCTCGGGCGGTCGGGCGACAGCGGCGGCCGTTCCCGGCGCCGAGCTGCTGCTCATCGACCAGATGGGTCATGACCTGCCGAGCGAGCTCAACCCCACCTTCACCCGGGCCATCCGCGGCAATGCCGACCGGGCCCGGGCGAAGGCATGAGCTGAAGCGCCTCAGTCGCTGAGGCGCTCGCCGGAGGCGGTGTCGAACACGTGGACGCTGTTGGGGTCCGTGGTGACGTGGATGGTCTCGCCCTTGCGCACCGAGTCGCGGCCGCTCACGCGGACGATGATCGTGGACGGGACGCCCTCGATGTCACTGGTGCCGTAGACGAAGCCGTCGGCCCCGAGCTCCTCGACGACCGTCACCTTCACGGGCAGACCGCCCTCGGACTCCGAGACCAGCCGCCAGGCCTCGGGGCGGACGCCGATCGTGACCTTGCCCTGCATCCTCTTCGACGCCGTGGGGTCGACCGGGACGTGGTAGGCGCCGATCTTGGCCTGACCCTGATCGGCCACGGCCTCGATGAGGTTCATCTGGGGCGAGCCGATGAAACCGGCGACGAACAGGTTGACCGGCCGGTCATAGAGCCCGAGCGGGCTGTCGACATGCTGGAGGTGGCCGTCCTTCATCACCGCGACCCGGTCGCCCATCGTCATCGCCTCGACCTGGTCGTGCGTGACGTAGACCGTGGTGACCCCGAGGTCGGCCTGCAGCTTGGCGATGTCGGTGCGGGTCTGGACGCGCATCTTGGCGTCGAGGTTCGACAAGGGCTCGTCCATGCAGAAGACCTGGGGGTTGCGAACGATCGCGCGACCCATGGCGACGCGTTGACGCTGGCCACCCGAGAGCGCCTTCGGCTTGCGCTCGAGGTACTCCTCGAGACCGAGGATCTTGGCAGCCTCGGCGACGCGCTGCTTGCGCTCGGCCTCGGGCACCTTGGCCATCTTGAGCGAGAATCCCATGTTGTCGGCGACCGACATGTGCGGGTAGAGCGCGTAGTTCTGGAAGACCATCGCGATGTCGCGGTCCTTCGGCGGAAGGCTGGTGACGTCGCGGTCGCCGATGAAGATCTTGCCGTCGTTGACCTCCTCGAGGCCGGCGAGCATCCTCAAGGTGGTGGACTTGCCGCACCCGGACGGGCCGACGAGCACCATGAACTCGCCGTCCTCGATCTCGAGGTCGATGCCCGGAACTGCGGGGACATCGGCTCCTGGATACCAGCGCTGAGCCTTCTGGAATGACACGGTGGCCACGCGGACCAACTCCCTTCACCGGCAGGAACGTGCCGGACGATCCGTTGTGAAGTGACGTACGTCACTACCCTAGCCCCGCTCGTACGGGGAGCCAATGGTCCGGCGCGTCGAGCAGCCGGAGTCCCGCGCCGTCGGTCCGCCAACCGACGCGCAGGGGTGGGGTCAGCCCGCCGACGAACGGGCCGACCGGGTCGCGGTGGTCCTCGTTGACGAACGCCAGGAAGCGGGACGACCCGTCGCGCAGTCGCACCGTGCGACCGACGTAGAGGCGCTCGCTGGTCAGGCGCGTGGCGAGACGTGTGTCCACCGGAGCGCCCGGCCCGGCGACGGGCACCGACCAGACTCCGCCCTCACCGGGCTCTGCCCCGGGCACCTGGGCGCCGAGCACCGAGAAGATCAGCACCCAGCGTCCGTCGACCCGATCGAGCGAGATCACCTCGAGCTGGTCGAAGCGACCGGGCTCGACGTCGAGCGGCGGGCCGACCTCCCAGCTCTCGAGGTCGTACGACGTCGCGTGGGCGATGGCGCCGGTCGGCTCCGCGGTCTGCGGGTGCGGGGTCTTGGCGGTGATGTAGGCGTGCCAGAGCCCGGCGACGGTGGGATCGGCGACCACGAACGGGTCGCGCCAGTGGGTCTCGGCCGTCGGAGAGCCCGGGTCGTCGGCGACCTGGTCGACGTACCACCGAGGGTCGAGCTCCATCACGGTGCCCGAGGTGCGCGTCCACGTGATCAGGTCGGCCGAGCGGGAGACCCCGATGCGCTGCACCCGGGTGCCGGTCGCGTGGGTGATGCCGGAGGTGAACATCCACCACCCGCCGAGGGCCTCGGCGTGGACCGTGCTACCGGTCCAGGTGGCCAGGTCGTCGAAGGCGGGTGCGGTCTGCGGGTGCAGTGCAGCAGCGAGCACCCGCCAGTCGGTGAGGTCGCGGCTGACGGCGTGCCCGACCCGAGCGTGCTCATGCCTCAGGTCGGGATCGCCCAGTGAGCGGGGCGCGTGGAGGAAGAAGGCGTGGAAGTGCTCGTCGGCGTTGGCCGCGGCCGGGTCGTCGACGACCCAGAAGTCCCAGACCCAGTCGTCGGCCAGGTCGAGCCCGCTCACCGCGGTGCCTCTGCGACGGCGTGCAGCACCAGGGCGCTCTCCGGAGCCAGCGGGGGCAGCTGCAGACCGACCCGGGTCAACGCGGAGCCGCCGATGACGATCCCGTCGCCGTCGAGCCAGGTGTCACCGATGAAGGCACGGTGCTGCCGGCCGGCCGGGGTCACGTCATCCACCCGGTAGGCCCGGGACTCGTCGAGCCCCGGCAGCAGCAGCGGCGTGGGCGCCTGCGTGGCGAGTGAGTCGGTGGTGGCCACCACGAACCAGGCCTCGTCGCGATCGACCGAGACGATGCCGCTGAGCACGACGGCCGGGTCGGGGTGGTCGCCGCGCACGGAGCGCCCGCTCGAGAGGGTCGGCCGCAGTCGCTTGTGCAGCGCGATCCAGGCGGTGAGCTCGTCGCGCTGGGCGGGGGTGATCGAGGCGAGGTCCCACTCGATGCCGAGGTGTCCGAGCAGGGCGGTGGCAGCGCGGTAGCCGAGCGGGTGAGAGCGGCCGGTGGTGTGGGCCACGGGTCCGCCGACATGGACGCCCATCATCTCCGGCGGCACCACCAGCGACGTCCAGCGCTGGATCTGCTGGCGCTCCTGGGCGTCGATGGTGTCGCTGGGCCAGACCCGGTCAGTGCGGGTGAGGATCTCCAGGTCGATTCGGCCACCGCCGAGATCGGGGTGCGCGGCGCGCAGCTCGTCGAGGAGCCGGTAGAGCGCGAGGGTCTGACCGTGCACCGCCGGTCGACCTCCATGCGTGACGTCGATCAGGTCACGGTTGTGGTCCCACTTCAAGAACGCGATGTCGTAGGCGTCGAGGAGCGCCAGCAACGCCGCCCGCACGTAGTCGTAGGCACCGGGCACCTGGAGGTCGAGCACCTGCTGGTGGCGCCACGTGTCGGGCAGCGCGGTGCGGCCACGAAGGATCCAGTCGGGGTGCGCCCGGGCGAGGGCGGAGTCCTCGTTGATCATCTCGGGCTCGACCCACAGGCCGAAGTCGAGGCCGAGTCCGTGGACCCGCTCGATGAGCGGTCCGAGGCCATCTGGCCAGATCGTCTCGTCGACGGTCCAGTCGCCCAGACCCACCCGGTCGTGCCGACGCCCTTCGAACCAGCCGTCGTCGAGCACGAAACGCTCTGCCCCCACCTCGGCGGCCGCTGCGGCCAGCGCGGACAACCGCTCGAGGTCGTGGTCGAAGTAGGAGGCCTCCCAGGTGTTGACCACGACGGGCCGCTCGGCGCGCGAGCGGATCGCCTGGCGGCGGGTCCAGGCGTGCAGGCGTGCCGAGGCGTCGTCGAGGCCGGCTGCGCCGTAGGCGCCGAGCAACCAGGGACCGACGTACGACTCGCCCTCGTCGAGGGCGACCTCGCCCGGAGCGAGCAGCTCGCCGCCCCCCAGAACGCACTCCCCCTCAGGCGTGCGTTCGGCGTACGTCGCGTGGTCGCCGCTCCAGGCCAGGTGGGTGGCCCATACCTCGCCGTGCCCGAACCCGAAGCCGGGCCGACCGGCCGCCATGAGCAGGTTGGCGTCATGACCCGTACGGCCGTGCCTGGCCTCGCGCAGGTGCGTCCCGATGAGCCACGGCCGGCGCTGCGGGGTGCGCTCGCGGCACCACCGCCCCGTCAGGTCGAGAAGCTCGCATCCCTGCGCCGGCACCGGGAGTGCGGACCGCACCGCTGTGAGGTGGAGCACACCGGGGAGACAGCTGGTGACGCTGGTGCGGAGCCGAGCGACCCCGTCGCGGGTGAGCTCGAGATCGACGCCGACGAGCCACCCGGCCTCGGGGTCGCCGGCCTCGACCCGGAGAATCGCGTCGGGTCCGGCGTCGTCGAGGTCGATAAACCAGCCCGAGAGCTGCGGGGCCGCGGCCGTTGCCGGACCACCGACCCGAAAGCCCTCCAGGGCGGGGGCGCCGGTGAAACCCCGCGACGTCTCGCCGACCAGTCCGCGACGACGGGGCCGGTCGAGTGCCGAGTGCGGGACCGCCGGACCGGCCGCGGTCGCGAGGCCCCGGAGGAGGTCCTCCGACACCTCTCCGAGGGCGCTTCCCCAGTAGAGGACCGCAGGGGCCATGAAGCCCGACGCCGGCACCGACACCCTCAACCTGACCACCGCTGCCCGCAAGGTCGAGGGCGGCTGGCTGGTCAACGGCCAGAAGGTGTGGACCTCGGGCGCCCACGTCTCGGGCATGGGCTTCGCCACCGTGCGGACCAACCCCGATCTCCCCAAGCACCAGGGCATCACGATGATGGCCATCGACATGCACGCCGACGGCGTCGA
>NZ_JAXMNS010000311.1:0-4693 GCF_034670285.1 Nocardioides sp.
TCCGTCGATGACCGCCCGCGGTGCCGGCGACGCGTCACTCAGGCGACGCGAGCACTGCTCACCAGTTCCTCTTGCACTCCTTCAGGTCGACCTTGACCTCCTGGCCGCGGTTGACCACGACGGACTCGGTCTGCAGGACGCGACCGTCCTTCTCGCAGGTCAGCGTCCAGTTCTCAATGAGGCCCGGCGCCTGCTCGGAGGAGACGAGCGTGGAGTCGAAGAGCGTCGCAGTGACCGTGTAGGTCGGCGCGGTCGAGGCGAAGTTGATCACCCGCAGCACATAGTCGCCCTGCTCCGGCGCGGCGATCTCGGCCCGCTCCTTCTCGTTGACGAAGTTGCCCGAGCTGCCGACCTGGGTCAGCGTGCCGTCGGCGTTGCGACGGTAGACCTCGAGGTCCATGTCATCAGGGGTCGGCCAGTCCAGGTCGATCTGGAGCACGTCGATCCCGGGTTCGGTGACGGAGAACGGGTGGTCGACGCTGTCGCCCACGGCAGTGGGTCCGCCCTGGAACGTCTCGGAGCGCACCGGCTCGTCCTCGGTGATCTGCACGAGCTTGCTCATCACGACCGGACGCGTCGACTGGTTGACGTGCCAGGTGTACTTGTCGTCGCCGGTCACCACCATCGAGCTGTCGAGGTTGTCGGCGAACGAGCCCTCCCAGGTCGGGGTCGCGAACTGCTTGCGCAGACGAAGCGTCGCTCCCTCGGGCGCCTTGCCCTTGATCACCGCGTGGTTGGAGGCGTCGACGGCGTTCTCGAGGGCGATCAGGTAGGCCTCGCGGTTGCCCTTTCCTGCGAGCTCGCCGGCGCCGACGTACTCGTCGACGACCTGCGGGAACGGCGGGTGGAACTCGTCGGGACCGATCTCGAAGGTGTAGCCGAAGCCGCCGGTGGCGTTGTAAGACCAGTCCTCGGTCGTGCCGGTGGTGTCGTAGAGCTCCCAGCCGTGGATGTTGCGGTACCCGTTGGCGGCGGTCATCTTCGCGCCGAGCTCCTTGAGCCCCTCCTCGTCGTGAGGGTCACCGACGGGCGTGCCGTCGAATCCGATGGTGTCCGGGTGGACGCCGTTGGGTCGCAGGACCAAGTTGGAGAAGGTGTGGTTGGAGATCAGCGTGGTGACCTGTCGGCTGCTGACCAGCTCGCGCACGTTCTGGATCTCGGGCTCGGAGAACGGGCCGGCCCCGCGGTAGGTCGGGTCGGCGAAGAGGTCCGAGGCACCCGGACCGCCCCAGAACCCACCGTAGTTGCGGTTGAGGTCGACGCCGTTGAGGAAGCCACCGGGGCTGGTGATGCTGGCGGCGCGGCAGGTGCCGTCCGGGGTGTCTTGGTTGTCGACCACGCGGCAGTTCTTGCGCTTGTAGGCGTTGCCGGGGGTGCCGAGGATCGAGACGGTGCCACCGCCGTCGAGCTGGCGCAGATCGACGAGGTCGCCGTCGGTGCGCGAGAGCTCGAACCCGTCGACGTTGACGACCGGCACGACCACGACGCGCGAGCGGTCGAGGAGGCCGGTGATCCGCGCATCGGTGCCGTAGCCGGTGACGAGGTCGTAGGCGAACTCCATCGCCAGCTCGCCGGAGGGCCACTCTCGGGCGTGGTGGACGCCGAGCAGCACGAAGGTCGGGCGACCGTCCTCGGCAGCGTTGACATCGCGCCCGATCTCGATGCCGTAGACCGTGCGACCGTCCAGCGACCGGTGTGGCATGGTGATCTGCTTGGCGATCGTCGGGCGCTGAGACACGAGCGTGGCGATGTCGCTGTTGTAGTCCGCGAGGTCGCGGTAGGTGTCGCGACCCGAGGGCAGCGGCGAGCGCAGGGTCGCGGCGGCGTAGGCCGCGTTGGTCCGGTTGTTCTGGGCCTCGCGCAGTGCGAGGTCGGGGATGCGCACCTCGTGCTCGAGGCCGGAGTCGATCAGTCGTGCCAGGTCGAGCGCGCTGTGCAGCACGACCTCGATGTAGTCGTGGCCCGCGTGCTCGGTCAGGTCGAGACCGAGGGTCTGCAGGAGCTCCTTGTCGGCGCGGGTCGGGGTGTCGACGACGACCAGCTGGGCGGCGAAGGTGGTCGTCGCCCCAATCGGTCCACTCGCGATGGCAGGCGCCATGGCGACGCCTCCCATGACCAGGGCGGCGGTAGCCGCTCCGGCGAGGATTTTTGATCTACGAGATGCGAGACGCATGCTGCTGGGCTCCTTCAGGGTCGGTTGGCTTCCGGGGTCCAACGACGCACTGTGAGCCGGGTCACGATGACGCAGGACATTTTTGTCACCCCTGACGAATTCCCCTTTGAATTGGGCGGAGACGCTGACGCGTGAAAAAACAACAAGGCCCGACACGCGTGATGCGTGTCAGGCCCTGCTTCTTGTAGCGGGGGCAGGATTTGAACCTGCGACCTCTGGGTTATGAGCCCAGCGAGCTACCGAGCTGCTCCACCCCGCGTCGGTGAACACCACGTTACCGGGTCGGGGTAGGGCGGCCAAATCGATTGGCTGAGGGTTGGGTCACCCCCACCCCTCAGCCATCGAGGCACTCAGCCGGCGCGGTTCTCGACCCGCTCCTTGAGGTCCAGCGCCTGCTCGAGCAGGGTCTGCGCGCGGGCGACCTGCTTCTGGTAGACGCCCAGGTTGCCGTTCGACAGCGCCGTGTCGGCCTTGTCGAACGCCGCCAGGGCGTCGGCCAGGGCACGGTCGAGCTGCTCCTGCAGGGTGCCGGTGCCCGGCTCGGGCGTCGGCTCCGGCTCGGGCTCCGGCTCGGTGGGCTCGGGGTCGGTGTCGATCGGCCCCGTGCCCGAACCGAACAGGTCCTGGATCGCGTTCTGGAACGTCGTGCCGTAGCCGATGTCGTCGCCGAACTTCACCTGCACGAAGCGCAGCTCGGGGTAGGAGGCATCGGTGACCTGGCGCGAGACGTAGACCGGCTGGACGTACATCAGGCCCCGGTTGATCGGGAAGGTCAGCATGTTGCCGTAGGTGACCTTGGCGCCGGAGTTCTTCAGCGGGAGCAGCGCCTCGTTGATGCGCTGGTCGGAGATGAAGTCGTTGGCGACCTGTCCAGGACCGGACGTCTGGTCGCTGTCCACGGCCTCGGCGTCACCCTCCAGGTCGGCGTTGTTGAGACGCAGCACGCTGATCTGGCCGTACTCCTCGCTCTCGGCGTTGGAGTTGACCGAGACGAAGGAGGCGAGGTTGTTGCGTCGGAACGGCACGTAGACCGAGGTCAGCGAGAAGTTCGACGCCTCCGCTCCCCCGACGAACAGCCGGTACGGCGCCTGGAAGACACCCGGCGACTGCGGGTCCTCCGGGACGGCCCAACGGTCGTTGAACTCGTACCAGTCGCTGGCGTCGTTCACGTGGTAGCGAGCGAACTGGTAGCGCTGCACCTTGAAGAGGTCCTCGGGGTAGCGCACGTGGGCGAGCAGGTCGTCGGACATGGCCGACTTGGGCTCGACCGTGCCGGGGAACGCCCCCATCCACGACTTCAGGAGCGGGTCCTCCTCGTCCCAGGCGTAGAGGGTGACCTCACCGGTGTAGGCGTCGACGGTCGCCTTGACCGCGTTGCGCATGTAGTTGATCTCGTCGGTCGGCAGGGTCTGGATGCCCGTCTGGACCTGGAGGGCGTCGGTGATCATGTCCTCGAAGGACTCGCGCTGCGCGAGCGGGAACCGGTCGGTAGTGGTGTAGCCGTCGGCGATCCACACGATCCGGCCGTCGACGACGGCCGGGTAGACGTCGCTGTCGACAGTCAGCCAGGGCGCCACCTTCTCGACCCGGGTGGTGGGGTCGCGGTCGAAGAGCACCGAGGAGTTGCCGTTGACACGCCCCGAGAGCAGGAAGTTGGGCTCCCCGAACTTGATCGCGAACATCAGCTGGTTGATCGTGCTGCCCACCGAGGGGTCGCCGGGTCCGTCGAACGTCGTCGACGTGCCGAGCTCCGAGCCGGGCACCGGCAGGTTGAGCTCGACGTCCTCGTCCTCGGGCTCCTCCTTGCCCACCACCGAGTAGTCGGGGCTCTTCTCGCCGTAGTAGATCCGGCTCTCGAACTCGCCGAGCTCGTCGGAGATGTCGGTCTCGGAGGAGTTGATCCCCTGCGCCCACTCCAGGCCACCCGAGGACGACGGCGCGTCGGCGCCGGTGTCGGAGGTGACGGCGTTCGCGTTGTCACGCTGGTTGGCGTAGGCGGCGATGATGCCGTTGCCGTGGGTGAAGACGGTGTGCAGGTTGGACCAATTGCGAGCATCAGGGCTCAGTCCGTCCTGGTCGAGCTCACGGACACCGAGCACCATGGCCCGGTTGGAGCCGTTGATCTCGTAGCGGTCGACGTCGAGCACCTCGGCGACCGAGTAGTAGCCGCGCTCCTGCTGGATGTTCTCGAACGCCGGCGAGACCTGCTTGGGGTCGACCAAGGGAACCGAGCTCAGCAGCGGGGCCAGCTGCGCGGCGCTCGCGTCGAGCGAGGTGTTGGGCGAGAACGGCGTCGTCTTGACGTCCTGGAGGTCGTAAGCAGCCTGCGTCGCCTCGATGTTGCGGGCGATGTAGGGCTCCTCCTTGTCGGCCTCGGAGGGCTTGACCTGGAACTGCTGCACCACGGCCGGCCAGATCATGCCGAGCAGGACCGCGGAGAGCACGAGCAGTCCGAGACCCATGGTCGGCAGCTGCCACGTGCGGCGCCAGACGTTGAGGAAGAACAGGATCGAGCAGATG
>NZ_JAXMNS010000312.1:0-4685 GCF_034670285.1 Nocardioides sp.
GGCTCGTCGACGCCCGGACTGCTCCGACTGCTTTCGGCTCCCACCACCGCGCCATCATGGACGACATGGCCCTCGCCCGCGAACGTGAACGCACCATCACCGTGCTCTCGATCGTGGTGACCCTGAGCGTCGTCGGCGGCTACGTGACCTTCAGCAACAGTCCGATCAGCACCCAGCTGCGCTCGGTGCTCGGCGTCGAGGACCGGCTCCGGCCGCCGGTCGTAGCCGACGTCGACGGCGCCTACGCCTTCCTGAGCACCCATTCCGACGGCCGACCGGTGGGCTTCAACCCCTGCCTGGAGATCGAGTACGTCGTGAACCCCGAGGGTGCGCCCGGCGGCTGGGAGGAGCTGGTCGACCGCGCGATCGGCGAGGTGAGCGATGCGACCGGGCTCGGGTTCGTCGACGCCGGGACCACCGACAGCCGTGACTTCGCCGAGCGCGTCGACCGGTCGGGCGACCCGCTGCCCGTGATCATCGCCTGGGCCGACGACCAGGAGGTCGACGCCCTGGCCGACGACGTCGCCGGCGTGGGGGGACCGACCCTGGTCTCCCGCGGCCTCCAGCGCAGCTATGTGAGTGGCTCGGTCGTGATGGACACCGACATCACCGATCGCCTCGATCGCCAGATCGGGGGCGGCAACGCCCAGCTGGGGCTGCTGCTGCACGAGCTGGGCCACCTCGTGGGGCTCGACCACGTCGACGACAGCAGCGAGCTGATGTTTCCGACGACGACCATGATGTCGGCCTTCGGCCCCGGCGACCTGCAGGGTCTCTCGCTGCTCGGCGCCAACCCCTGTCGCTGACACGCGTCAAGGTTTTCCGCTGGGAATGGTGACCTCGGTCACCGCCGCTCGTTGAACGGGCATGCGCACCCGCACCGCACGCCTGCTCAGTGGCGTCCTCCTGGCCTCGTCCCTCACCGCACTCACCGGCGCCACGGGCGCCACCGGGTCGGGAGCCACCGCCGCTCCCGCCGCGAAGCCGGCTCGGGTGAAGACCACGGACGGCTGCCTCAAGAGCAAGCCCGAGCCGGGGACGACGACCAGGATCGACCTCTGCTACTCGGTCTTCCGACCCGCCGGCGCCACCCGCAGGAACGCGGTGCCGATGGTCATGCACAGCCACGGCTGGGGCGGCTCGCGCACGACGTCGGCCGCGGCGTTCGAGGACTTCACCGACGCCGGCTACGGCGTGATCTCGTTCGACCAGCGCGGCTGGGGCGAGTCCGGCGGACGCGCCCACGTCGAGGCGCCCGCGCTCGAGGGCGTCGACGTACGGCGGCTGGTGCGCTTCGTGAGCAAGCTCCGCTGGGTGCAGCAGGACGGCCGCCACGACCCGCGCCTGGGCGCGATCGGTGGCTCGTACGGCGGGGGCTACCAGTTCGTCGGCGCCTTCGAGTCGCTGCGACTGCGGGGCAAGCCGCTCTTCGACGCCCTCGCCCCGCAGATCACCTGGTACGACCTGGAGCAGAGCCTGGCTCCCGAAGGCGTCGTCCGCGCCGAGTGGGCCCTGGCCCTCGCGGCCGCCGCCGTCCCCTCCGACGCACTGCCGCCCGAGGTCTACAAGGGACTGGCCGAGGGCGCTGCCACCGGCAACTTCCCCGACGGCTCCATCCCCGGTGGCGAGAACCTCGTGAAGTTCTTCGAGAAGAACGGCCCGAAGCACCACGTCGACCGGGGCCGCCGGCTCGCCATCCCGGTGCTGCTCGGCCAAGGCACCACCGACGGTCTCTTCCCCCTCGAGCAGGGCTTCCGGAACTGGCAGTCCACCCTCACCAGGAGCGCTCGCAAGAAGAGCATCTTCGTCGGCTACAACGGCGGCCACGTGCTGCCCGCCGCGCTGCCGCAGGGCATCAACGTCACATCCGACCCGTGCAGCCAGCGGCTGGCAGGCGGTGACTTCGAGCAGCTCTCGATCCGGTTCTTCGACGAGCACCTCAAGGGCCTCGACACCGGGCTCACGGGCTACAACCGGATCCACCTCGCCACCCCCGCGTCACAGTGCGTGACCGTGCGATCGGTCAGCCCCACCGAGAAGGTCCCGCTGGGCACGATCGCCAGCAGCACCGCCGCCGGCGCACCGATCCCCTACGAGATCGCCGAGGGGCCGCTGACCGTCGCCGGGACGCCGTACCTGCGGGGTCACGTCACCGCCCTCGGCGTGCAGAACCGCGCGTTCCTCGGCCTGGCGATCGGCTCCTCGCCGCTCGACGCCCGCCTGGTGCAGAACAACGTGCTGCCCCTCAGCGAGGACGAGCCGGTGGTCGGCGCCTCCCGCCGCGTCGCACTCCCCTCGGTCTCGGTGAAGGTCCCAGCCGGCCAGAAGCTCTACCTCCTGGCCTCGCCGATCAGCGACACCTTCGTGGCGATGGGGTCACGAGTGCCGGGAATCATCACGATCGACGACACGATCGTGCATCTCCCAGTCGTCACCCGCTGAGTTCTTTACCCTGGGTCGGTGCGAACCTTCCCCTCGCTCGTCCTTGTCTGCCTGCCCGTCCTCGTCGCGCCGGTAGCCCTCGCCGGGCCCACCGAACCCACCCGGACGACGGCGTCCGTCGCCTCGGCCTTCACTGACGGCACCACCGGGTCCGCCCGCTCGTCCGCCGGGTCGGGGGCCGACGACGTCCCCCAGACCAGCGACGGCGTCCAGGGACCGATCGCGCGGCCCCGCAGCGTCAGTGCGCGCGGAGCCGGCGACGTGTCGATCCGGCGTCACTGGCAGGTCGCGCCCGGCATCACCGCCACCAGCTGGGACGAGTCCGACAAGCGCGGACCCGTCCGCGCGCACCTGCTGAGCATCGACTGGACCCAGCGCGGCGTCGGCATCGACTACGGCAACGCCGGCCGGGTCCGCCAGACCGCACCCCTGAGCACGATCCTGCGCCGCGACCAGGCGATCGCCGGCGTCAACGGCGACTTCTTCGACATCGGCGACACCGGCGCACCGCTCGGCATCGGCCGCGACCGGCAGCGCGGCCTCCTGCACGGCCGCTACACCGGCTGGAACTCCGCGTTCTCCTTCGACGCAGGCGGCGTGCCCCAGATCGGCCCGCTGCAGGTGATCACCAGCATCAAGGAACGCCCCGGCCTGAAGATCGCCAACGTCAACTCCCCCTCAGTCGCGATCGGCGGCATCGGCCTCTACACCCCCGCCTGGGGACGCACGTCGGGCAACCGAGTCGTCGACGGCCAGACCACCAAGGTCCGGATGGTCCACGTGCGCAACGGCAAGGTCGTGCACAACAAGACTCGGCTCCCGTCGGGCACCGTGATCAAGGGCCGGATGCTCATCGGGCGCGGGGACGGCGCCTTTGCGCTGCGTGCACTGAAGGTCGGCACCAAGGTCACCTTCCTACCCAGGCTCGTCGGCGCCTCGAAGATGGCGATCACCGGCAACCAGTTCCTCATCGACGAGGGCATCGTCAAGGTGGTCGACGACCGCGAGCTGCACCCCCGCACCGCGATCGGCATCGATCGTGACATGCACCGGATCCTGCTGCTGGTGATCGACGGTCGGCAGCGTTTCAGCCGCGGCTACACGATGGTCGAGCTGGCCGAGATGATGATGGAGCTCGGCGCCGACGAGGCGCTCAACCTCGACGGTGGCGGCTCCTCGACGATGATCGCGCGCCGCCCCAACGGCAACGTGAAGGTGATCAACTCGCCCTCCGACGGTGTCGAGCGCTCGGTGCCCAACGGGGTGTCGATCACCTACCGGGCGCCCTGATCGGCGCTGCCGGTCAGCGGATCGCGACCAGCGCCACGGTGGTCACCGCAGCGAAGCACTCCTGCAGCGGGTCCTTGACCTTCAGCGGCGTCACCAGGTAGCCGGCCTCGCCCTCCTCGACGAACACCCCAGGCGGCACGTCGCAGCCGACGGAGACGATCGCAGCCCACAGCTGCCCGTCATAGCCTCGCTCGCCCGCTTCGGTCGCCTCGGTGCGCACCTGGTCGGCGAACTCCTCGAGGCGGAACTGCGACACGAAGGTGTCCAGCTCGTCGGGGGTCGAGACCGGGGTCAGCATCGGTGAGGTGCGGCCGCCTGCGGCCGTCATGCTCGGCATCGCCACCACGTCGTAGTCGACGGGCTCCGCGGCATCGCCGTCTGTCTGCGTCGACGACGGGGCGGTCGTCGGCGTCGACGAGGGGGTCGACGAGGGGGTCGGTGAGGCGGCCGGGTCGATGGCCTCGGTGTCGGTCTCCGAGCCGCAGCCGGTGAGCAGGCCACCGGCGAGCAGGACGGCGAGGATGACGGTGAGCAGGGTGGTTCCGAGAGTGCGTCGCATGGTGATCGGACGGTACTGGGCCGCCCGGGGTTCCGGCGAGGCCCCACCGGGGGCGGCCGATACTGGTGCCATGACGAGCTTCACCCGCGCCGAGCTGGAGTCGTTCCGCGACGCCGAGGTGCCCGATCTCCTGCCCGGACCCCACGACCCGCCGCTGCGGCTGCTCTTCGTCGGGATCAACCCGGGCCTGTGGACCGCGGCCACCTCGACCCACTTCGCCTACCCCAGCAACCGCTTCTACCCAGCGCTCCTGCGCGCGGGCATCCTCAGCGCGCCGATCGACCCGGCGGCAGGGATGAGCGACGACGACCGCGACCGCCTCCGCGCCTCAGGGCTGGGCATCACCAACGTCGTACGGCGTGCGACGGCGAAGGCGTCCGAGCTCACCGCCGAC
>NZ_JAXMNS010000313.1:0-4678 GCF_034670285.1 Nocardioides sp.
GTCGCGATCGCCGGCCTGGCTGCCCAGCCGGCCGTCTCCTCGGTGATCGCCGGTGCCACCTCCGGCGACCAAGTGCGCCGCAACGCCGCCGCGATGAGGTGGGCGCCCACCCCAGCGGACCTCGCCGAGCTCGACGACCTCACCCGCGCCTGACTCTCTTCGCCGAGTCGGCGCGTAGTCGCGCCGACTCACCGAAGCCCTCGCGCCGAGTCGGCGCGTAGACGCGCCGACTCGAGGAAAAAACCGGACGCGAGCTAGAGGGCGGTCCAGTCGATGGGGCTGCCACCGCGCTCGACGAGCAGGGCGTTGACCCGGCTGAAGGGCCGGGAGCCGAAGAAGCCGCGGTAGGCCGCGAGCGGGGACGGGTGGGCGGACTCCACGCAGGGCACGTCACCGAGCAGCGGCTTGAGCGACTGGGCCGGGCGGCCCCAGAGGATGGCGGCCAGCGGGCTCGAGGTCGCACGCGCAGCCAGGGCGCGGATGGCGCAGTCGGTCACTGCCTCCCAGCCCTGCCCGCGGTGGGAGTTGGCCTCCCCGGGCCGCACGGTCAGCACCCGGTTGAGCAGCAGGACCCCCTGGTCGGCCCAGCCGCTCAGGTCGCCGTGGCTCGGGGGGACCCAGTCTCCGTCGACGTCGTCCCCGACGTCGCTCCCGACGTCGTCGCGCAGCTCGGTGTAGAGGTTGACCAGGCTGCGCGGCAGCGGCCGCACGTGCCGCTCGACGGCAAAGCTCAGCCCGATCGGGTGCCCCGGTGTGGGGTAGGGATCCTGGCCGACGATCAGCACGCGGACGTCGGCGAGCGGCCGCCGGAAGGCGCGGAAGACCGCGTCACGGGCCGGCAGGTAGTCGCGCCCGGCGGCGACCTCGCCGCGCAGGAACTCACCCAACGCGGCCACCCGGTCGTCGACCGGGGCCAGGGCCGCAGCCCAGTCGGGGGCCATGAGGCCCTGGTCGACGAGTCGGGCCAGGGCGCTCATGGGCTGAGGCTAGCGCCGCCGGAAGGTCGCGCTGCGGGGCAGGTGAGGAGCGCGACCGCGCTCGCCGACCTCGACCCGCAGGATCGCCTGGTGGGAGGCGTCGCCCTGCACCGCCGACTGGTTGGCCACCAGCACGCTGGTGCCGTGGAAGGTCGCGTTGCTGGGGCTGTCGAAGGGGATCTTCGACCCGTTCTCCCCGGTGAAGGGAACGTCGGGGAAGCGGTCGAGCTCCTCCCCGGTCGCGGAGAGCTCGACCAGCTGCTGGGTGAGGCCGACCATCGCGATGTAGATGTGGCCCGAGCGGCCGATCCCGATCCCGTCGGGCAGGTCGGTGGGCCGGGAGGTCCACAGCGTGCTGATCCGGCCGGGACCCTTCTTGCGCAGCTTCAGCCGCAACAGCTTGCCGGTCGTCGGGTCGGCGCTGCCGTCGGACGTCGTCTGCTGGCTGATCAGGAAGTCGCGCTCGCGGTGGCGGTAGACGATGCCGGTCGCACCGAACGAGTCGACGCCTTCGAGCTCGGGCCCGGCGAACCACTGCTGCACCTTGCCGTTGCGGAGCACCCGCCAGATGATGCCTTGCGCGTAGTCGGTGACGAAGAGATTCCTCGGTCCCCAGGTGGCGTAGTTGGGCACGGAACCCTCGGGGAACGTCGCGATCCGCGTGAACTTCCCGGTGCGCGGGTCGAGCGTCAGCAGCGCGCGGCGCGAGGTCTCGAGCAGGACCAGACGCCCGTCCTTGGTCTGGTTGGCCACCTGCACGCCGTGGGACTCGTCGAGCAGCTGCCCGGGCACGGTCCACGAGCGCAGCAGCGCACCCCCACGCCCCCACTCGAAGACGCGCGAGCGCTGGCGGTCGCCGGCCACGTAGGTGCCGGCATAGACGCGGCCGTTGGTGTGCTTGTGCACGTAGGCCGGGTAGCCCGGCGAGGGGACCAGCGAGAACACGCGGGTCTTCCACTTCTCGTCGCCGGGCTTGGCAGACGCCGAGGGCGAGGCGCTCGGGAGCGCCCCGAGCAGGGTGCCCGTGAGCAGCAGGGCGAGCAGTCGTACGACGAGGCCCCTCATCGCAGTCGCTCCACGACCTCGACGGCCGCGCGTTCGCCGGAACGCACCGCGCCGTCCATGTAGCCGCTCCAGTAGGTGGAGGTCTCGGTGCCGGCCCAGTGGACGCGTCGGAACGGACGTCGGATGGCGGGGCCGAAGCGGGTGAAGGACCCGTCGGCCGCGTGGATCGCGGTCGGTCCGCCGCCGGTCCAGCGCTCCTTGGTCCAGTCCTGCTCGGTGTACTCCACCGGGTTGAGGGCCTGCTCGCCGAACATCGCGGCGAAGCCCTCGAGCACGGCCTGCTTGCGCTTGGCCTTGCCGATGCGGCCGTAGGTGCGCCACGCGTCACCTCCGACGAAGGCGAGCAGGACGCCCGGCTCGCCGTCGCGGGGGCTGTTGTCGAAGACGGTGCGTGCGGCGCCGGAGTCGTTGATGCCGAAGCCGTTGAGTCCGTCCTCACGCCAGAACGGCGTGGGGTAGATGGCGTCGCACTTCATCAGCTTGCCCATGTCCTGGCTCTTGAGGAGGCGGCGTCGCTGCTGGGGGAGCCGCGGGAACCAGTCGATGTCGAGCACCATCGGCGGGGGAGCGGCGACGATGACCCGCTTGGCCGTGACCACTCCGCGACGGGTGTGGACCTTGACGCGACCGTCGCCCTGCACGATCTTCTTCACCGGGGCCCGCAGCGCGACGCTGTCGCCGAGCTGACGGGCGAGCCGCAACGGGATGAGCTGGGAGCCGCCGATGAAGCGTCGCTCCTGGGCACCGCCCTCGGTGTCGGAGTTGCGCGCGAAGGTGCCGACGTTGCGCTCGTTGCCCGAGCAGGCGACGTACCAGAGCGTGAAGAGGAACGAGAGCTGGCGCGGGTCGGCGCCGAAGCCGGGCTGGGTCCAGTTCTCGATCAGGTTGGAGACGCCCTCGGGGTTGACCACTGCGTTGGAGCGGATGAAGTCGCGCAGGGTCATCCGGTCCCACTCGCGAGCCCTCGGGTGCGACCAGGGCGCGTCGACGGCGATCTCGGAGGCGTACTGGTCGATCAGGGTGAGCAGGATGCCGGCGTCGGCGAGGATCGTGGGGTCGGGCGGCACGGTGCCGGAGTACTCCAGGCGCCCGAGCGTCGAGGAGACGTAGACGCTGTTGCCGGTGTTGTACTCCTTGAACGTGGGGACCTGCAGCTCCTTGGCCAGCCGGCGGATGTGCGTCTGGGTGGGGCCGACGAAGGCGCCACCGGCCTCGATGACGTCGCCGCCGGTCTTGAGCTCGTGGTTGAGCACCCGGCCTCCTACCCGGTCACGGGCCTCGAGCACGAGCACGGAGAAGCCCTTGGCGGCCACGTCGCGGGCGGCGACGAGTCCGGCGATGCCTGCACCGACGACGACGACGTCGACCTTGCGCGGCAGCGGGCCCTGACGGCCGGCACCTTCGCCGGCCCCCTCGGCGGCCCCAGCCTCGTCGAGCGAGAAGGCGCCCAGGCCGGTGGCGGCGCCGGCAGCCGACGCAGCTCCGAGCAGTGCGCGGCGGGAGAGGTCGAGAGGGTGCTCGACGCGGGGCTCGTGGGTCATCGCGGGCGCTCCTGAGCGGTTTGGGGGAGTTCAACCTGAACGTGTGTCATGTTTCGGTTCCGTACCTTACACTCCGGCACATGGCAGATGCATCACTTTCTCGGGCTGTGACCGACCTCCCGCCGGAGCGAGCGACGTCCACGGAACCGCGCGACCAACCCCTCGCTCGGCGACTGCCCGTGCAGGCGCGCAGCCGCAAGAAGGTCGAGGCGTTGCTCGATGCTGCGGAGCGGATCGTCGTGGAGCGGGGGGTCGAGGCGGTGTCCACGCGCGACATCGCCGACGCGGCGCAGGTGCCGGTGGCCTCGCTCTACCAGTACTTCGCCGACAAGGAAGCGGTCTTCCTCGCTCTCGCCGAGCGGCACATGGCCGAGATGGACGAGCAGACCCTGGTCGACCTCGCCGAGTCCCGCGCGCAGGGGCCGCTGAGTGTCGGCTCGCTCGTCGAGACCAGCATGCGCGCCTTCATCAAGGTCTACCTGCGGCGTCCCGCGTTCGTGGAGATCTACCTGCGCGGACGCACCAACCCTGCCCTGCACGCCTACGGACGCGACCACAACCGCCGGATCGCGGCCACCCTCCACGAGGTGGCGATCGAGGAGGGCCTCGCCGGGCCCGACCTCCCCGAGGCTGCGGCCCTGCTCGCCGTCGAGCTCGGCGACCGCGTCTTCCAGCTCGCCTTCGAGCGTGATGACGACGGGGACGCGGCCGTCATCGAGGAGGGTATCGCCCTGCTCACCTCCTACCTCGAGCGCTACGAGATCGCTCCCGCAGCCACCGCAGGCGTGTCCGTCGGGACCCCCGCATGAGCCACCGGGCGGCCGTGGCCGCGGCTGCTCGACGGCTCGCCGCCGAGGGCCTGCTGGTCGGCACGGCCGGCAACGTCAGCGTGCGGGTGGGTGACCTCGTCGCGGTGACCGGCTCCGGCGTCACGCTCGCCGACACCGAGACCGCCGACATCGTGGTGGTCCACCTCGACGGGTCGTACGTCGAGGGCTCGCTCTCGCCCACGTCCGAGATCGACCTGCACCTCGGCGTCTACGCCGACCGCCACGAGGTCGGCGCGGTGGTGCACACCCACGCGCCGTACTCCAC
>NZ_JAXMNS010000314.1:0-4637 GCF_034670285.1 Nocardioides sp.
CCTTGGCGAGCGCCTCCTTGGCCGCGAAGCGGGCGGCCAGTGACGCCGGCTGGCAGGTCGCCTCGGCCGGGGTGAAGAGCCGCTCCACCAGGCCCGGGGTGCGCGCCAGCGACTCGGCGAAGCGCCCGAGGTCGCACACGTCGATCCCGACGCCGATCACCGCCACCGCGCTACTCGACCGTGACGGACTTGGCGAGGTTGCGCGGCTGGTCGACGTCGTGACCCAGCGCGCTCGCCAGCTCGCAGGCGAACAGCTGGAGCGGCACGATCGCGACCAGGGGCTGGAGCAGCGTCGGCACCTTCGGCAGCCGGATGAGGACGTCGGCGTACGGCTCGATGCGGGTGTCGCCGGCCTCGGCGAGACAGATCGTGCGAGCACCCCGGGCGCGCACCTCCTGGATGCCGCTGATCATCTTCTCGTGCAGCTGGTCCCGGCCCCGGGGAGGCACGATGCACAGCACCGGCAGTCCCTCCTCGATCAGCGCGATCGGACCGTGCTTGAGCTCGCCGGCAGCGAAACCCTCGGCGTGCAGGTAGGCCAGCTCCTTGAGCTTGAGCGCGCCCTCGAGCGCGACGGGGAACCCGGCGTGGCGGCCGAGGAAGAGCACCGAGCGGGTGTCGAGGTGCTCACGGGCCAGCTCGTAGACCTGCTCGCAGTCACCCAGGACGCTCTCGATGTGGTCGGGCATCGCCTCGAGCTGGGCCATCACCTCGTTGATCTCGTCGTCGAACCGGGTGCCCTTGACCTGCGCGACGTAGAGCGCCAGCAGGTAGCAGGCGATGAGCTGGGTCAGGAAGCCCTTGGTCGAGGCGACGCCGATCTCGGGGCCGGCATGGGTGTAGATCACGGCGTCGGACTCCCGCGGGATCGTCGAGCCGTTGGTGTTGCAGATCGCCAGCACCTTGGACCGCTGGGTGCGGGCGTGCCGGATCGCCTGAAGGGTGTCGGCGGTCTCGCCGGACTGGCTGATCGCGACCACCAGGGTGGAGTGGTCGAGGATCGGGTCGCGGTAGCGGAACTCCGAGGCCAGCTCGACCTCGACCGGGATCCGGGTCCAGTGCTCGATGGCGTACTTGGCCACCATGCCGGCGAAGAAGGACGTCCCACAGGCGATGATGATCATCTTGGAGACGTCGCGGATCTCCTCGTCGCTCAGCCGCATCTCGTCGAGCTGGAGCAGCCCGTCGCGGGTGCGGCGCCCGAGCAGGGAGTCGGCCACGGCTCGCGGCTGCTCGAAGATCTCCTTGCGCATGAACCAGTCGTGGCCGTCCTTCTCCGCCGCCGACAGGTCCCAGTCGACGTGGAAGCGGCGGCCCTCGGCGGGGTGGCCGTGGAAGTCGGTGATGTCGACGCCGGTGCGCGAGATCGTGATGACCTGGTCCTGGCCGAGCTCGATGGCCTCGCGAGTGTGGGAGATGAACGCCGCCACGTCGGAGCCGAGGAAGTACTCGCCCTCACCCACCCCGACCACGAGCGGGCTGTTGCGCCGGGCGGCGACCACCCGGTCGGGGTCCTCGGCATCGATGGCGACGAGGGTGAAGGCTCCCTCGAGTCGCTGGCACACGCGCTGCATGGCGACGGTGAGGCTCTCGCCCGACTGCACCTGGAGCTCGACGAGGTGGGCTACGACCTCGCTGTCGGTCTCGGAGACGAGCACGTGGTCGTCGGCCTCGAGGCGCGCGCGCAGGTCGGCGAAATTCTCGATGATCCCGTTGTGCACCAGCGCGACCCGGTGGGCGTTGCCGTGGTGAGGGTGCGCGTTGACGTCGGTGGGCGGCCCGTGGGTGGCCCAGCGCGTGTGGCCGATGCCGGTGGTCGACGCCGGCAACGGATCGTCGGCGAGCACCTTCTCGAGGTTGGCCAGCTTGCCGGCCTTCTTGGCCGTCACCACGCTGCCACCGGTCTCGGCCGCCACCACCAGCGCGACGCCGGCCGAGTCGTAGCCTCGGTACTCCAGACGACGTAGTCCCTCGATGACCACGTCCTGGGCCTGCTGGGGTCCCACGTACCCGACGATGCCGCACATGGGCCCTGACTCTACTTATGCCGGCCCCTCACCGCCTCCCGACGTGGACGACGCAGGCGCGCGAGATGGACCGCACCGGCCGGGCACCCCGGGTTGCTGCAAGAATCGCGGCCATGTCGCGCGGCGAGGACTCCCCCACGGGCCGGACCGCCGGACCGCCACCATCGGGCAGCGACTCCCCCGGCCGCGAGACCTCGCCGTACATCGAGCTCGAGCGCGGCGCCTGGTCGGCGCTGGCCGACGAGACCCACAGCCCGCTGCGGGCCGACGAGATCGAGGCGCTGCAGGGCCTCGGCGCCAGCCTCGACCTCGAGGAGGTCGAGGAGGTCTACCTCCCGCTGTCGCGTCTGCTGAGTCTCTACGTCAGCTCGGCCACCCACCTGCACCGCGAGCAGGAGAGCTTCCTGCACCGGCGCACCCCTCCCCGTACGCCGTTCGTCATCGGGCTCGCGGGCTCGGTCGCCGTCGGCAAGTCGACGACAGCGCGCGTGCTGCAGCAGATGCTGGCCCACTGGCCCGAGCACCCCAACGTCGCGCTGATCACCACCGACGGCTTCCTCTACCCCAACGCCGAGCTCGAGCGCCGCGGGATCCTGCAGCGCAAGGGCTTCCCGGAGTCCTACGACCGGCGCGCCCTGCTGCGCTTCGTGGTCGACCTCAAGTCGGGCAAGGACGAGGTCGAGGCGCCGACGTACTCCCACCTCGTGTACGACGTGGTCCCCGGCGAGAAGGTCGTCATCAAGCGCCCCGACATCGTCATCATCGAGGGGCTCAACGTCCTCCAGCCGGCTCGGGTGAGCGAGGACGGCACGACCGGTCTGGCCCTGAGCGACTTCTTCGACTTCTCCGTCTACGTCGACGCCGGTCGCGACAAGATCCGCGAGTGGTACATCTCGCGCTTCCTGCGCCTGCGCGAGACCGCCTTCCGCGACCCCGGCTCGTACTTCGCCAAGTACGGCTCCCTGACGCACGACGAGGCGGTGACCGAGGCTTCGCGGATCTGGGACACCATCAACGGGCCCAACCTGGTGCAGAACATCCTGCCGACGCGCTCGCGCGCGACCCTGGTGCTGCGCAAGGACCGCGACCACTCGGTGCGCTACGTGCGGCTGCGCAAGCTCTGAGCCTCACTCAGAACGGGACGGGCTCGGCGAGGAGACCGGTTCCCTTCTCGCGCCCGGAGACGATGCGGCAGAACTCCACGGCATCGAGCTCGAGGTGCGGTTCGTCAGCACCAGCCGTGCGGAACACCCCGCCTGCAGGCCCGGTCAGGGTGAGGTGGACCGGGGAGCCGTGTCGCCGGGCCCACTCGGCAGCGACGTCGGCGACGATCCGTCCGTCGTGGTCGGCGGTGAGCTCAGGTCGACGCCCCAGGGCTCGGCACAGGTCGATGCGGTGCAGCCAGGCGTCGCGGGTGAGCACGACGTCGACGAGGTAGCCCAGCGACCAGCGTTCGTCGAGGTCACCCATCTGCACCGGGAAGTGCACCAGCTTGCGCATCAACGCCGGAGTGCGCGCCCGACCTGCCGCGGCCGGTTCGGCGAGCGCCGCGCACTCGGCGACGAGCTCGGCTGTCGACAGGCTCGCCGTGAGCTCGACCTGGAGGGCGGTCATGATCGCGACACCCTGCTCGTCGCTGACCTTGGTGCGGCGGGCGATCTCGCGCTGCTGCCGCAGCATCTCGCGCAGGGACGCGGCCGACCGCATGGCGCCGACCACGTGGCCGGCCAGGTCGCGCACCGTCCACAGCGAGCAGTCCGTGGGCCTCTCCCAGCCGGTGCTCGGCACCTGGGCGAGCTCGTCGGCGAAGCGTCGGTAGGCGGTGGCGGCGAGCGGCCGAGCATCTCGGTGACCGATCGGAGCGAGTGCTGTCAGGTCGTGGGCGGTGGTGGCGGACATCTGGTTCTCCTCGTGGGTGTGTCTCTCAGGTGGTCGTGACGGGCTCCCCGAGAAGTCGTGCGTGACCGCAGAACATGTCGACGGCCTCGTCGAGCAACGAGATCCAGCGGTCTCCGCCGGGGTCGTTCGACACCTGCTGGTCGGTCAGGCCGGTGACCAGGGCGCTCCAGAGATCGAGCAGCCGCTGGTCGGTGACCCCGATCCGCTCCATGTCGGCGGTGTAGGTCCGGTAGAACTCCAGCGCCAGCCCGTAGGACGTCTCCGACGGGACGAATCCGGGGATCGGACGCTGGAAGAGCAGCTGGTAGCGCACCGGCTCGGCGACGCAGAACGACACGAAGGCGGCTGTCGTCGAACGAAGGCCTTCCCGGCCGGACGGCGGCTCGGCCCTGGCAGCCGTCATCTCGAGGAGCGCCCGCTGACCGTCGGCGAACATCGCGTCGTAGATCTCGCTCTTGGAAGCGAAGTAGGAGTAGAGCGACGGGGCGCGGAGTCCGACCTCGACGGCGAGGTCGCGCATCGACAAGCCGGCCAGCCCTCGGTCACGGCAGAGCGTCCAGGCGGCGTGCAGGATGTCGGCGCGGGTCAGCTCGCGGCGACGGTCCCACCCTGTGCTCATGGCTCCCCCAGCCCTGACAAAGTTCCGAACAATGTACGAAAGTCTGAACCTCGTTCGGCAAAAAGTCAACGGCGGCCCTCGGGCGCGTGCAT
>NZ_JAXMNS010000315.1:0-4634 GCF_034670285.1 Nocardioides sp.
CTCTCGTCGGTGAATCGGAACGCGTCGCCCTCCTGGAGCGGCTCGGCCATCGACGAGCGGGTCAGCGCTCCGCGCGCCACGTAGACGTGCGCGCGCGGCGCGGCCGGGATCTCCACGCTCTGGCCGGCCTCGAGGCGCGCGACGGAGAAGACCGCGCCGGGCACGGGCTCGGCGACCCGGGTCAGCGCGCCCGTCTCGAGCGACGGCGTCAGCACGTCGTACGACGACTCGGCCGGGAGGTCGCCCTCACCGGGGGCGAGCCACACCTGCACGAACCGGGTGGCCGGTGCGGAGGCGCGCTCGCTGTGGTCGACGCCGGGTCCGGTGCTCAGCACGGCGGCCTGGCCGGGGAGCACGGTCACCGGCTCGGAGCCCGAGCCGGAGCCCGACTCGTGCAGGTGGTCCAGAGCACCTGAGACGACCCACGACACGATCACCAGGTCGCTGTGGCGGTGCGAGTCGAAGCCCCGGCCGAGACCCAGCAGGTGGTCGTCGTGGCAGGTCATCGGCCCGAAGCGCAGGTTGTCAGGGTCATAGCTGGAGCCGAACGAGAAGGAGTGGCGGGTCAGTCGCCCCTCCCCCTTTTCGGTGAAGGCGTCAGAAGCCCGGCGGATCTCGACAGTCACGGGCATCATTGTGCCCGTGCTGCCCACGCCCCCGAGCGGGCGCCCTGACCCCAGGTCTGGTTCGCCTGCGCTGCCGCCGGGGTTCGTGCTGGGCACGAGCACCTCGGCCTACCAGATCGAGGGCGCAGCGCAGCAGGACGGACGCGGCCCCAGCACGTGGGACACCTTCAGCCGTGAGCCCGGGCGGATCGTCGACGGCTCCAACGCCGACGTGACGTGCGATCACTACCACCGCTTCGACGAGGACATCGCGCTCCTGGCCGACCTCGGGGCGCCCGGCTACCGGTTCTCGCTGTCGTGGTCGCGCCTGCAGCCCACCGGCCGCGGACCGGTGAACGCCGCCGGGATGGACTTCTACGACCGGCTGCTCGACCGGCTCCTCGACGCCGGGATCGACCCGATGGTCACGCTGCACCACTTCGACCTGCCCCAGGCGCTCGAGGACGACGGGGGCTGGCTCAACCGCGCGACGGCCGAGGCGTTCGCCGACTTCGCCACCCTGGCCGGTGACCGATTCGCCGACCGGGTCGCCCACTGGGTCCCGATCAACGAGCCGAATGTCGTCACGCTCCTCGGCCATGCCGGCGGGATGCACGCGCCAGGTCACCAGCTCGTGTTCGACGCCCTGCCGGCGGCCCACCACCTGCTGCTCGCGCATGGCCACGCGGTGGTCGCCCTCCGCGAGGCCGGAGCCTCGAGCGTGGGGTGCGCCAACAACCACGCCCCCATGTGGCCGGCTACCGAGGATGCCGCCGACCTCGGCGCCACCAAGCTCTTCGACGCCTTGTGGAACGGGCTCTTCATCGAGCCGATGCTGCTGGGTCGCTACCCCGTCGACCTCGCGCCCCTCCTCGAGGACGTCGTCGTGCCCGGCGACCTGGCGATGATCCGGCAGCCGCTCGACTTCTACGGCGTCAACTACTACCAACCGTTCAAGATCGGGGCGACGCCCGAGGACGCCGAGATCCCGTTCGAGTCCCTCGAGCTCCTCGGCTACCCGACCACCGACCTGGGGCGCCCGATCGTGCCCGATGCGCTGCGCGAGTGGCTGATCATGACGCGGGCGCGCTTTCGCTCGGCGTTGCCGCCGCTGGTCATCACCGAGTCGGGTGGCTCCTTCAACGACGAGCCCGACGCGGACGGCGTGGTCGACGACCAGGGCCGCATCGACTACCTCGATGCCCATCTGCGTGCCGTGGGCGAGGCGGCCCAGCGAGGCGTCGACGTACGCGGCTACTACGCGTGGTCGCTGCTCGACAACTGGGAGTGGACCGAGGGCTTCACCCAGCGCTTCGGGCTGGTGCACGTCGACTTCGAGACCCTCGTGCGCACTCCCAAGCGCTCGTTCGCCTGGTACCGCGACCTGGTCGCCTCCCAGCCTCGCTCCCTCGGCTGACCGTCCCAGATCGTGAGTCGGCGCGACTACGCGCCGACTCGGCGCACTCCCGGACGGTGAGTCGGCGCGACTACGCGCCGACTCGGCGAGAAACCTGAGGAATCAGAGGGAGTGGCGCACGGCCAGGGTGGCGCGCACCGACGCTTCGTCCCAGGGTTCGCCGAGCCAGTCGTAGAGCCCGCGGAGCGTGGTCGGGTCGGCGACGTAGTCGTCGTAGTGCACGCGGTAGGCGGCCTCGCCCAGGTCGGCGGCGACAGCGAGGAGACGCTCCTCGGTCTCGGCGAGGTGGGCTCGGTTGTGGTCGGGGTCGCCCTTGGCCCACCAGCCGCTGGAGAGGACGTCGTCGTTGTTGCGGGTGTTGACCAGGAACCGCGCGCCGGGGAAGACCTCGCGCAACCACGCGACGTACTCCTCCATGTCCTGGTGGTACCAGCGGATCTCCTTGAAGCCCACGACCCGGGTGGCGTCCTCGGGGCGCAGCACGGTGCTCAGCGCGAGTCGTCGTACGTCGCCGACCGAGCGCTTGACGGGCACGTCGCCGATCCCGAAGAACGGGTGGGTCGCGACCCGCGAGACCTTGCTCGGCCAGCGCTCCTTGAGGCCGGCGAGCGTGCGGTGATAGCTGAAGAGGTGGTGCAGCGCGTGCTCGTTCTCGCCTCGGATCAGGTAGCCCGGCAAGGCGTTGAGGAGGCCGCTGACGAGCGTGGAGCCGGAGCGTCCGTAGGTCATCACGAACAGGTAGGACAGCTCGGGGTCGCCGTCCAGGCGGGTGCGCAGCCGGGCGACCCGGTTCTCGAGCCGGGCGTTGTCGGCGCGCAGGCGCGCGACCTCCGCGGCCAGGTCGCGCCGCCGGGCTCGCATCAGCTCGACAGTCGTCGCAGCACGTACATCGACTGGCCGTCGGTCTCGCGACCGTGGACGAACTCGTCGACGGCCAGGCCGGCGTCGTGCAGCGTGCGCTCGAAGAAGGGGCGGCTGAAGCGCACGCAGTGCAGCGCGCCCTTCCACTCCAGCTTGAGATAGTCGGTGGGGTTCTCGACGCAGTCGGGCACGTCCTCCTCGACGAACGCCGTCACCCAGGCACGGCCGCCGGGGGCGAGGATCCGCGCGATCGTGGCGCCGTAGCCGGCGAGGTCCTCGGTGAGCATGTGCGAGAAGACGGAGTAGGCGTAGAGGACGTCGACGCTCTCGTCGTCGGCGGGGATGTGGAACGACTGCTCGCCGTCGGGGTTGTAGCGCGCGTTGTGCGCGTCGACGAGGGTGAAGCGGGTGTGCTCGTCGGTGAGGTTGTCCTTGGCCCAGTTGAGGAGCTCGGGCTGGATGTCGACGCCGTGGTAGTCGGCGACGTGACCCATCAGGTGCTTGATGCCGATGGCGAGCCGACCGGCGCCGCAGCCCCAGTCGAGCACGCGCTTGCGAGGCCCGAGGCCCGCGCGGCGACGCAGCACGCGCGCGTCGCGGACCCCGGCGGCGACGAAGTCCTCGTCCTTCTTGAAGTGCTGCCCGCCCATGCGCAGCGTGTACGGCGGCAGCGGGATGCTCGGGTCGAGCGCGACGGGGGCGGGTCCGGGTGCTTCAGGGGTCACGGTCGCTGAGTCTAGGCGCGCCGCTCGCCGCGGACGCGCAGGGCGGCGTCGAGGAGCGTGGCGGCACGGGCGTCGAAGGAGTGCTCGGCGACGACTCGCTCGGCGAGGGCGAGGCGCGCGGCGACGTCCGGCCAGGCGTCGTACGGCGGCCGCGCGAGGCGGGCGAGGTCGTGGGGGGTCTCCCAGGTGGGGAGCGTCGTGCCCAGCGTCTCGAGCAGCTGGTCGAGCCCGACCACGGGGTCGCTCAGCAGTCGTCCGCCGACCGCGAGCACGTCGAAGACCCGGGTGGAGACGAACCCCTCGGCCGCCATGTCGGCGTGGTGGTCGTTGAGCACGACCCCGGCCGAGGCGTACGCCGACGGCAGGTCGGTGTTGGCGATCCGGTCGGCCGCGGCCTCGATGCCGAGCTCGGCCCAGCCGGTGCCGATGACGGAGGTGGCGACGTCGGCGGCACGGGCGGCCGCCACGACCGGCCGCATCCCGCCGCGGGCGTTGCCGACGAAGAGCACGTCGGGGCCGGAGCCCCAGGAGCCCGCGGAGCCAGGGGAGCCAGGGGAGCCCGCGGAGCCCGGGGAGCTGGTGGAGCCGGGGGAGCCGACGCCGGGGTGGAAGCGGGTGGCATCGGTGCACTGCAGCAGGGGCGTCGCCCCGTGGCGCGCAGCCCAGGTGGTGGAGGCAGCGAAGGCGGCGTCGTGCTCGGCGATCTCGTCACCGGTGACGGTGTCGGGGTGGCTGATCACCCAGAGCAGGGTGGTCGCGCCCGGCGCGGGCGCCACTCGTTCCAGGCCGCGCAGGGTGAGGACGACGTCGGTCTCGCTGCGCGTGGACCGGGTCCGGGTCTGGGGGTGGTCGATCTCGACCCACTGGCCGAGGCGCTCGAGGGCGGCGGCGAGCGAGCGGGCGAAGTGCCAGTCGCCCCAGCGTCGACCGATGGGGCCGGCACCGGCCGCGATGTCGATCGACCAGCGCAGGCTCGGCGTGCCCACCACGACCTGCGGCTTCCTCGATCGGTCCTCGAGCGCCGTC
>NZ_JAXMNS010000316.1:0-4627 GCF_034670285.1 Nocardioides sp.
GTGGACCGGCGCGGGCTCCGGCGCCATGGCCTCGTGGTAGTCGCGGCTCTCCTGCGTCGTGTAGGCCCAGGTGGCGGAGTAAAGCAGCAGTCGCGAGAAGTAGTTGATCCAGACCACGAGGATGAGAGCGATCCCGAAGGCCTGGAAGGCGGGCTGGTCCTTGGTCGAGGCCAGCAGGAGAGTCGAGATCTGCTTGAGCACCTCGAAGCCGACGGCGCCGAGGAGCGCGCCCTTCCACAGGGAGCGGTGCGGCGGCTCGGGCTCGGTGAGCACCCGGAAGATCGAGTAGAACAGGATGGTGTTGGCAGCGAGTCCGAGACTCAGCGCGATCAGCCTCACCAGCCAGCTGAACGTCTCGTCGAGCTCGAGGTAACCGAGGATCTCGGTGGCGAAGCTGCTCACGAAGCCGGCCACCGCCACCGCGACGATCAGGATCAGGCCGATCATGGCGAGCGTGATCAGGTCGCGCAGCTTGCCGATGACGAACGACGGCCGCTGACGCACCGGGATCTCGAAGACGATCAGCAACGCGTCACGCAACGCCGAGATCCACGCCAGCCCGGAGTAGAGGACACCCGCGAGACCGACCAGCCCAGCGAGCCCGGAGAAGCTGCGGATCGAGTCGAGGGAGATCTCGCCCTCCCCGTCGCCGACGATGTTGGGCAGCACCGAGTCGATGGCGGTGACGAGGTCGGTGCGGGCACCGGGATAGACGTCGGAGACGATGCCGACCACGAAGAACGACAGGGCCAGGATCGGGAAGAAGCTCAGAAAGGCGTAGTAGGTGACCGCGCCGGCCTGCTGGCCGGCCTTCACCTTGCCGTAGTGCTCCTGCATGAGCAGCACGTGGTCGAGCACGGGGAAGCGCTCGCGCAGCGCGCTGAGTCGTTCCTTGACCGAGGCCATCGAGAGATCAGTCCTTCTGCGGGTCGGCGGCCAGCGCGAAGTCGCGCGTAGGGCGCCAACCCAGGTCGTCGTCGTGCACGTAGAGGTGGAACTCCCCCACGGCGAACTCGCACTCGAAGTCGGCCAGCTCGGAGAACGCCTGGTCGAGCTGGGGGTCTGCCAGGTGGTGAGCCACGGTGACGTGCGGGTGGTAGGGGAAGTCGAGCGGGACGTCGAGCGGACCCCGTCGTACGGCGTGGGCGAGCTGCTCGCACTGGCTGATGCCCTCTGCCAGCGTCACGAACACGACCGGAGAGACGGGACGGAACGTGCCCGTGCCCCGCAGGTGCACCGAGAACGGCTCGACCTCGCCTGCCGCCTCCGCGAGGTGCGCCTCGATCTCGGCGAGCTCGCCGTCGACCTCGGTCGGGGGGACCAGGGTGATGTGCGTGGGGATCATCGCGGCCGTGGTGTCGCCAACGGCCTTCCGGTAGTCCTGCAGCTCGGTGGCCCAGGGCTCCGGAATCGCGACGGCTACCCCGATCGTCGGCATGCCTCCAACCTAGCGGGACGTGCCGGGGATCGCAGAAGGGGCGACGAAACCCACGCGCTGGTAGACGTCGCGCAGGGTCGCCTCGGCGACCGAGCGAGCCTGCTGGGCCCCGTCGGCGAGCACCTGGGTCAGGTAGGCCTGGTCGTCGAGCAGCTCGAGGGTCTTCTCGCGGAACGGCGTCACGAAGGTGACCACGGCGTCCGCAAGGTCGCCCTTGAGGTCGCCGTACCCCTTGCCGCTGTACTCCTCGGCGAGCGTCTGGACGCCGGTGCCGGTGAGGGCGGAGAAGATGGTGAGCAGGTTGGAGATCCCGGGCTTGGCCTCGGGGTCGAAGCGGATCTCGGCCTCGGAGTCGGTGACCGCGGAGCGGACCTTTTTGGCACTGACCGACGGCTGGTCGAGCATCTCGATGATGCCGGCCGGAGAGGAGGCCGACTTGGACATCTTCGCCGTCGGGTCCTGGAGGTCGGCGATCTTCGCCGTCGCCTTGAGGATGTAGGGCTCGGGCAGCCGGAAGGTCTTCTTGTAGCGGTGGTTGAAGCGCTGCGCGACGTCGCGGGTCAGCTCGAGGTGCTGACGCTGGTCCTCGCCCACCGGCACGTAGTGCGGGCGGTAGAGCAGGATGTCGGCGGCCTGGAGGATCGGGTAGGTGAAGAGGCCGACCGAGGCGGCACCCTCGCCGCCCTTGGCCGACTTGTCCTTGAACTGCGTCATCCGACGGGCCTCGCCGAAGCCGGTCAGGCACTGGAGCACCCACGACAGCTGGGCGTGCTCGGGGACCTGGCTCTGGATGAAGATCGCCGAGCGAGCCGGGTCGATGCCCATCGCGAGCAGCTGGGCGGCCGCGCGCAGGGTGCGCTCGCGCAGCACCTTGGGATCCTGCTCGACGGTGATCGCGTGCAGGTCGGCGATGAAGAAGAAGGGCTGGTGGTCGCGCTGGAGGTCGACCCACTGCCGCAGCGCACCGAGGTAGTTGCCGAAGTGGAAGGAGTCGGCGGTCGGCTGGATACCGGAGAGCACCCGGGGGCGGGCTCCCCCGCCGGTCACCGTGGGGACGCTGACCTCGGGCTCGGTGGTCGCAGGCATGGTGGGCATTCTTCCCGATGGGCTGCGAGGATCGGGACGTGCCCACCCACCTGACCTTCCAGCAGCACCTCGCCGGGCTCCACGAAGCCACCCTGATGATGTCGCGTCACGCGAGCGCCGCCGGGCTGGACGTGGCGATCCCGTCCTGTCCGGAGTGGACGATCCGACGCCTGATCGGCCATCAGGGGCGGGTCCACCGCTGGACCAGCGCCGTGCTCCGTGGCGAGCGGATCGACAAGGACGCCGTCGAGAAGGCCGGACGCAGTCACTCCGATCCCGTCGAGTGGCTGCGCGACGGAGCCATCGAGCTGGTCACGACGCTCGTCGCCACTCCGGAGGATGCCGACGTGATGGTGTTCCTGCCCGACGCTCCCCCGCCGCGCCTGTTCTGGGCGCGACGCCAGCACCACGAGACCGCGGTGCACGGCGTCGACGCCCTCGCAGCCGAGCTGGGACGCCTCCCCCGCGCCGAGGAGACCTGGATCGGGATCGACGCCGCCCTCGACGGGATCGACGAGCTGCTGATGGGCTTCGTGCAGCGCGAGATCTCGCCGCTGCGGAGCGCGCCGGGCGCCGACCCGGTGACGATCGCGATCCGCACGCCCGATGCGGCGTACTCGTGGACGGTGCGGGTCAGCGAGGAGCCGCCGGTCGTCGTACGCCACGAGGGTGCCGCCGAGGCCGACCACGCGGACCTGATGATCGAGGGACCGGCCGTCGCGCTCTACCTGGCGCTGTGGCACCGCGGCGACGAGGCCACGGGCGACGGGCTGGCGCTGTGGGAGCAGATGAGCGTCTGAGTCGTCGTACCCTCCCGTCATGAACTTCACCGCCGAGTCTCGGATCATCGCCTCGTTCACGTTCATCGCTTTCCTCGTGCTGGGAGCCTGGACCGGCGTCGAGGCCCTCATCTACCGATCGCGCATCGTGCCGTTCGAGTCCGTCGGCGGCCGCGTCCTGCTGCTGCTCGTGCCGGTCGTCGCGACTGCGGTTGCCTTCCAGGCGACCCGCTCGACCGAGGTCTCGTGGGCCAAGTCCTTGGGCGGAGCGGCGGTGCTGCTGGGCCTGCTCAGCACGATGGCCGGCTTGGTCTACCTCGTCACCAACGTCTGACGTCTACTCGCTCGGGAGACGGTCTAGGATCGTCACCCACCTCGGCAAAGGAGCCTCTCGATGGTCGACAGCTACCCGATCCTCACGCTCGTCCCACCGCTGGTCGCCATCAGCCTGGTCGTGGCCACGCGCAAGGTGCTCCTCAGCCTCGGCCTCGGCGTCCTCGCGGCCGCGCTCCTCATCGAGGAGTTCTCACCGTGGGGCACCGTCAAGCAGGTGGTGGGGGCCTTCACCGACCTCTTCTGGATGGACGGTGGGGTCAACACGACCAAGGTCTACATCCTCATCTTCACGCTGATGCTCGGCGTGATCACGGCCTTCATCATGATGTCGGGTGGCACGCGCGCGTTCGCCGACTGGGCGCAGGAGCGCATCAAGACCCGCCGCGGCGCGACGATCCTGCCGGCCGCGCTCGGCATGGCGATCTTCGTCGACGACTACTTCAACGCCTTGGCCGTCGGGCAGGTCAGCCGACCCGTGACCGACGTGCACAAGGTCTCGCGCGCCAAGCTCGCCTACCTCGTCGACTCGACCTCCGCGCCGGTCGCCGTGCTGGTGCCTTTCTCCAGCTGGGGTGCCTTCATCCTCGGGTTGATCGCGATCGAGGTCGAGGGCTCGACGCTGCAGATCTCCGACGTGGGTGCGTTCATGCAAGCGGCGGGCGCCAACTTCTACGCCTTCGCCGCGCTGCTCCTGGTCGCGGTCGTCGCGTTCCGCTCGCTCGACCTCGGTCCGATGCGTGCCGAGGAGAAGCGCGCCATCCTCGAGGGAGAGACGTTCGACAGCTCCGAGGAGATCCCCGGTCAGCTCTCGGCCGATCTCCCGGTGCACCGCCCCGGCGCCAAGCGGGCGCTCATCATGCCGTTCGTCCTTCTCGTCGTCGGTGTCTTCGCCGGCATCGTCTGGACGGGCCAGCGCTCGGCCGGCTCGTGGTCGGTCGTCGACATCCTCGGCGCGACCGACGTGACCTTCGCCCTCATCGTCGGCGGC
>NZ_JAXMNS010000317.1:0-4610 GCF_034670285.1 Nocardioides sp.
GGAGTTGCCCGGTCGGATCAGCCCGCGCAGCGAGTAGACGTCGCGCAGCACGGTGCCGTTGCCGTAGATGTTGGGCGACTTGAGCTGCGTCTCGGTGCGCACCCGGCCGCGCTGGACGTCGTACGGCCCGTCCTCGGGGTAGCCGAGGATCGCGACGCCGTCGCTGGAGGAGGTCACGAACTGCTCCTCCTCGGCATCGCTGGAGACGAAGTCGAGACGCGGCGTGTTGCCGCTCTCGAACGAGAGCACCGCGATGTCGAGGTCGGCGTTGAAGTAGACGACGGTCGCATCGACCATGGAGTCGCCGACGATGACGTCCGGCTCGTTGACACCCGCGACCACGTGGGCGTTGGTCATCAGGCGGTCCTCGGCGTAGAGGAAGCCCGTGCCCTCGACGCCGCGCCCGCACGAGTTGTTGCCGCGGATCTTCAGCACGCTGGCCTCGGCGTTGCTGATGTCGGGGTCGGTGAGGAGGCGCCGCGCGCCGGGGCTCACCTCGACGATGTCCTCCGGCGCGAACGGCTCGAGGTAGCGCGGGAAGAAGCCGGCGCCGACGACGTCGTTGAAGCCGTCGAGGGCGTTCATCGCCGTGGCGGGCAGCGCGGTGTTGACCGTGCGCAGGACCGCTGAGTCACGCACGAGCGGCGTCAGGGCCCCGATCCGCGATCCGGAGATGGCCACGCCGAGGGCCCACGCCACGACCAGCACGGCCAGCGAGCTCAGCAGGGCGCCCCCGATCGCGTCGAGGGCACGCGCGGGCTGCCAGGTGATCTTGGAACGAATCCGCGCGCCGACGTACTGCAGGAGCGCCTGGCCCACCGAGGCGAGCACGATGACGATGAACAGGGCACCCAGCGACACCGCGAGCGAGGGCTCGGCGTCGCCGAGGATCCGTGGGGCCAGGAGCACCCCCGCCAGTCCGCCGAGAAGCAGCCCTGCGGTCGCGAAGGCGCCGGTGACGAAGCCTTGCCAGTAGCCGGAGAGCGCGTAGGCGAGCCCGAGGAGCAGGAGCAGCACGTCGAGGAAGTTCAACGGCGTCGCTCCTCGAAGTCGGTGTTGGGGGCCACTGGCTCGGCATCCGGCCGGTAGCCGCCGAGCATATAGCGCGGGATCTCCTGCTCCGGCGCCTCCGGCAGGTCGTCGATCCAGCCGAGGAACTCGAAGAGCCGCGCGATCACCCCACCGGTGAAGCCCCAAAGGATCACCTCGTGGTCGTCGCCGATCAGGAAGCCGGGCGAGCGCCAGCCCGAGGGGCCGGTGACGACGATGCGGTGCTCGGGGTCGGCGAGCTCGTGGAGCGGCACCCGGTAGATCGCGTGGACCTCGGCGGGCGACTTGACCCAGATCGGACTGGGGTCGTGCCACCAGCCGAGCACCGGCACGACCGAGAAGTTGCTCGGCGGCAGCCACAGCTCGGGCAGCTCGGCGAAGACGTGGACGCCGGCCGGGTCGAGACCGGTCTCCTCGTGGGCCTCGCGCAACGCGGCCTCCACGAGCGTCTCGCCGGGGTCGACGCGTCCGCCGGGAAAGGAGACCTGGCCGGGGTGGGACCGCATCGTGTGCGAGCGCTCGGTGAGCAGCAGGTCAGGGCCGTGCTCCCCCTCGCCGAAGAGCATGAGCACGGCCGACGAGCTCGCGTCGGCCCCGTCGGGCACCTGGAAGCGCGTGAGGTCGTGCACGGTGATGCTCTGCGCCGCCTCGCGGATCGGGTGCAGCCAGTCGGGGAGCTTCACAGCTCGACCCCCAGGTGCGTCTCGGCTAGCTCGACGATCTCGGCCTTGTCGGTCACGCCGCCACCCTTCTGGAAGGCGATCTCGCCGTCGGCGTCGATGAACAGGAGCTGGGGGAAGCCGGGCACGCGCAGCTCGGCGAGGTCGAGGATCTCGCCACCCGGGTCGGCGAGCTGGGGGTAGGTGGCGCCGACGATCTCGGCGAAGGAGATGGCGAGGTCGGGATAGATCTCGACGTCGATGCCGAGCAGGTCGACGGTGTCACCGTGCTCGGCGTAGAACGCCTGGAGCGCCGGCATCTCGTCGCGGCACGGCGCGCAGCCGGAGAACCACAGGTTGATGATGAGGGGGCCCTTGAGGTCGGCGAGATCGACCTCGGGTCCACCGCCGAGGCAGCGCAGCGTCAGGTCGGGCAGGGCACCCCCGCCAGGGCCCGGTCGGCAGTCGTCGATGCCGGCCTCGGCCTTCATGGCCACCAGCTCGGGCGTGGCCACGTCGATGTTGGTGGTGCCGGGGGTGACGGCGCCGTCGCCACACCCGGTGAGCACGACTGCGAGGAGCAGCGCGACGCCGGCGGCCGCGAGCCGCCTCACGCGGGGCCCTGGGTCTTGACCAGGGCGGCCGCGGCGACCGGATCGGTCGGGCCCTCGCCGTACGACGGGCACCAGCGCGCCAACGGGCAGGCGCCGCAGGCGGGCTTCTTGGCGTGGCAGCGGCGGCGACCGTGCCAGATGACGTGGTGCGACAGCATCGTCCAGTCGCGCTTGTCGAACAGCGCTCCGACGGCGTGCTCGGCCTTGACCGGGTCGGTCTCGTCGGTCCAGCCGAAACGGCGCACCAGACGGCCGAAGTGGGTGTCGACGGTGATGCCGGGGACGTCGAAGGCGTTGCCGAGCACGACGTTGGCGGTCTTGCGTCCGACCCCGGGCAGCTTGACGAGGTCGTCGAGGCGACCGGGCACCTGGCCGTCGTGCTCGGCGACCAGCACGGCGCTGAGCTTGAGCAGCGACTCGGTCTTGGCGCGGAAGAAGCCGAGCGGTCCGACGATCGCCTCGAGGTCCTCCCGCTTGGCTGCAGCCATCGAGGCGGGGTCGGGGTAGGCGGCGAACAGCGTCGGCCGGACGGCGTTGACGCGTCGGTCGGTCGTCTGGGCGCTCAGCACCGTCACCACGAGCAGCTGGAAGGCGTTGTCGAAGTCCAGCTCGCAGCCGGCCTCCGGGTAGGTCTCGGCCAGGACGCGGTTGATCTTGCGCGCGCGCCGGACGAGGGAGGTACGGGTCTCGTCGGGCAGCACCACACCAGCCTACGGCGGGCTCCCGACACCCTCGGAGGTGGCTGTGGGCCACGATCGGAGAACGGGACGCCGTCCCGCACAGGGGCTCGGGTTACCTTGTGATGTCGGACACCCCCTAGGATCAGGGCGACGTGAGGTGCGCGGATGCACGCCTCACCCCACCCACGGCTCACCCGGGAGGTCCCTCGTGGACAACGACGTACTCCGTCAAGCACCGCTGTTCAGTGCGCTCGACGACGAAGCCGCCACTGCCCTGCGCGCCTCGATGACCGAGAGCCGGCTGCGCCGCGGCGACGTGCTCTTCCGCGAGGGCGACTCCGGCGACAAGCTCTACGTGATCCTCGAGGGCAAGATCAAGCTCGGCCGCACCTCGCCCGACGGTCGCGAGAACCTCCTCGCCATCCAGGGCCCCGGCCAGATGTTCGGCGAGCTCTCGCTCTTCGACCCGGGCCCGCGCTCGGCCACCGTCACGGCCGTCACCGACGCGACCTTCGCCTCGCTGTCGCACGAGGACCTGCTCCGCTGGCTCGAGGGACGCCCGATGGTGGCCCGCGGCCTGCTCTCGCAGCTCGCCGCCCGCCTGCGCAAGGCCAACGACGTCGTCGCCGACCTGGTGTTCTCCGACGTTCCCGGCCGGGTCGCCAAGGCGCTGCTCGACCTCGCCGACCGCTTCGGCCGCACCGCCGACGACGGCGTCCACGTGCACCACGACCTCACGCAGGAAGAGCTCGCCCAGCTGGTCGGCGCCTCTCGCGAGACCGTCAACAAGGCGCTCGCCGACTTCGCCTCGCGCGGCTGGCTGCGTCTCGAGCCCCGCTCGGTCGTGATCATGGACGTCGAGCGCCTCTCGAAGCGCGCCCGTTGACTCTTCGCAGTACTCAGTGCGGTGGATCCGATCAACCTGCTTGATCAGATCCACCGCGTAAGCACAGCGCCCCTCTGAGCGATCGTTCTCCACAGGCTCGCGCCGCCCGACCACGCGGGCGCGAGCCGACGTCCAGCCTGAGGGCATGGATCCCCTTTCACAGCTGCTGCGTGACCAGAGTGGCGTGGTGTCCCGCCGTCAGGTCCTGGACGCCGGCCTCACGACGACCCAGCTGGCGAGGCTGCGCCGACGTGGTCAGCTGGTGCAGATGCCCCACCTGACAGGCGTGTGCGTCGAGCACAACGGGCCACCGACTCATCGGCAGCGCAGCCAGGCAGCGGTGTTGCACGCCTGGCCCTCGGCGCTCTGCCTGGACAGCGCGCTCCGGGCGGCCGAGGGGCCGGGTCGCCGCGAGCGCTCCGAGGCGACGATCCACGTGGCGGTCGACCGGCAGCGCCGGATCAGCGCCGTACCCGGGGTCGAGGTCCATCGGATGGCCGGCTTCGCCGAGCGGGTCCAGTGGAACGCCTCACCGCCGCGGATCCGCTACGAGGAGTCGGTGATCGACGTGGCCGCGGGTGCGCTCGACGATCTCGCTGCCGTGGCCTCGCTCGCTGATGCCGTCGGCTCCCGTCGCACGACAGCTGCGCGGCTGCTCACGTGTCTCGGCGAGCGCCACCGGATCCCGCGGCGCTCGTGGCTCCAGGCCGTGCTCGCCGAC
>NZ_JAXMNS010000318.1:0-4595 GCF_034670285.1 Nocardioides sp.
GCACCGGACGCAGGAACGGGATCAGTGCGTGGCTGTTCTCCCACGTCGCTGAGTTCCAGAGGTAGGAGGGCGTGTGGTCGACGGCGTAGTAGAGGACGTGGTCGCCCACCTCGAAGGTCGGCTCGTCGAAGCTGGTCGGTCGGGCCCAGGTGAAGCCCATCTCGAGGTCGCACGAGACGTCGACGATCACGCTGCCGGGTCGGAACGCCGCGAGGTCCTCGGTCGCGAGGTAGACCAGCGGGTGGGCGGGGTCCTGCAGTGTGCAGTTGACGACGATGTCGTTCTCGGCGAGGTAGGCGGGTAGCGGCTCACGGCCGCGCTCGGTGGTCACGTGGCTCAGGCGGGCGCCGTCCGGCTCGTGGTCGAACTGGCGGATCCGCACGGAGTGGATGGGTGCCCCGACCGCGGCGACCCCCCGGTTGGTCAGCACCGCGACCTCGTGGACGCCGTGGGCGTTGAGCGCCGTGACCGCGCCCCGGGCGGTGGCGCCGAAGCCGATCACGACCGCACTCAGCCGACGACCGAAGTCCCCGGTGAGACCGGCGATCTCGAGGGCGTGGAGCACCGAGCAGTAGCCGGCGAGCTCGTTGTTCTTGTGGAACACGTGCAGTCCGACCGTGCCGTCGCGGGTCCAGTGGTTCATGGCCTCGAAGGCGATCAGGGTGAGCCGCTGGTCGATGGCGACCTGGGTGAGCTCCGAGTCCTGGACGCAGTGCGGCCAGCCCCACAGCGTCTGGCCCGGGCTCAGCGCCGCCACGTCAGCGAGCTGCGGCTTGGGCAGCAGCACCACGTCGGACTCCGCCAGCAGCTGCTCGCGCGAGGCGAAGCCGTTCACGTGATCGGCCAGGGACTCGTCGCTGACGCCGAACTTCTCGCCGTACCCGTGCTCGAGCGTGATCTGCGCGCGCAGGTCGGCGTCGAGCCCGGGCAGGTGGTCGGGGTGCAGCGGCAGCCGGTGCTCGTTCTCCTTGGCGGAGGAGCCGATGACCCCGAGCCCGAGCAGGCTCACTTCTTCTTCACCGATTGGGCGGGGTCGGAGAAGGAATCCCCGGAGGCCTTGGCGCGCTTGTCGGCGCGCTTCTCCTTGATCGACTTGGTGGTCTTCTGGCTCTTGCTCTGGCGCGGCGACTTGTCGCTCAAGGGGTGGCTCTCTGGTTGGAAGCCTGAATGGCTCCTGCTGGCGACAGTAGCCCCTCCTCGGCTGAGGTGCGGGGGAGCGACCGGTTCGCCGTCGACCGTAGGCTCGCGCCATGAGCGATCTGACGATGGAGGGCCGCACGGTCCTGGTGACCGGTGCGAGCGACGGAATCGGCGCCGAGACGGCCAAGGCCCTGGCAGCGCGAGGCGCGACGGTGCACGTCACCGGTCGCTCCGCTGACAAGCTGCGGCCGATCGCCGCAGCGATGGGCACCGAGCCGCTGGTCGCCGACTTCTCCCGCCTCGACGACGTACGACGTCTCGCCGAGCAGGTCGGCGAGCGCGTCGAGTCGCTCGACCTGCTGATCAACAACGCCGGCGGCACTTTCTCGCCGTCGCGGGCGACGCACGACGGCCACGAGCCGAACTTCCAGATCAACCACCTCGCGCCGTACCTGTTGACCCGGCTGTTGCAGCCCGAGCTCGCTGCCGCCGACGAGTCGCTGGTCATCAACACCTCCAGCATCGCCAACCTGATGGGGCGGGTCGCTCTGGACGACCTCGACTACGAGCGCCGCCGCGCGTTCGAGTTCCCGGCCTACGGCACCGGCAAGCTGATGAACATCCTCTTCACCCGCGGCATCACCCAGCGCTGGGCCGAGGACGGCGTGGTCTCGGCCGCCGTCCACCCCGGCCCGGTCGGCAGCTCCTTCGGGCGCGACGCGTTCTGCGTCGGCCTGCTCTACCGCTCGCCCCTCAAGAGCTTTGCGACGATCAGCGTTCCCGACGGTGCGGCGCCCCTCATCGCGCTGGCCGAGCGTGGTGCGGACCCCGAGATCAACGGCCGCTACTTCAGCCGCTTCACGATCGACGGCAAGGAGAGCAAGCAGGCCTCCGACCAGGCGCTCATCGACGGACTCTGGGACCGCTCCGCGGCGCTCGTCGGCCTCCGAGTCGACCGGGTCGTCGAGTAGTCCGCCGGCGGCCTGCCTGGGTCGTCGAGTAGTCGGCCGGCGACGAAGGAGCCCGGGCCGACGTATCGAGACGTCTTGCGATACCCACCAACTCTCCACAAACACCCGTGCTCGAAGGTTGTCCACAACCCCGTGGTTGAGCGGATCTCAGGCCGTTGGACTGTCGGCGCCCGGTGGTTGCATAGGCCACATGAGCAGGCACCTCGACGGCACCGGGACAGGACATCCGATCCTGGCCTGTCTCGACGTGCTCGAGGGCGAGCTCGACACCATCAGCGACACCCCGGCCTGGTCGCTGACCGCCGAGGAGACCACCACCGCGGTCGCCCGCCTGGTCGCCGACCTCGCCCGCCTCGCCGAGGTCGAGACCCGCCTGTTGGCCCAGGCCGAGGCCCTCGACCTGCCCGGGACGATCGGCGCCAGCTCGACCTCAGCCTGGTTGGCCCGCACCACCCGGATGACCCGCGGCGAGGCCAACCGCCGCACCCACCTCACCCAGGTGCTCGGTGCTCACCAGCAGACCCGTGACGCCATGGCCCGAGGCGAGGTCCTGGCCGAGCAGGCAACGGTGATCGGTGCCGCCATCGACGACGTCGGCGACGACTACGCAGCCCAGAAACCCCTCGCCGGGGCCCACCTGGTCGAGCAGGCGAAGAGCTTCAACGCCCACGACCTGCGCGAGATGGGCCGACGACTCTTCGAGGTCATCGACCCCGAAGGCGCCGACGCCTACGAAGCCCGACTCCTCGCCGCCCAAGAAGCCCGTGCCAGGAAGAACACCCAGTTCCGCATCGCCCACGCCGGCGACGGCCTCTACAAAGGGTCGTTCACGATCCCCGAGGCCCAAGCGCAGATGCTCCGCAAAGCCCTCGCCGCCCTCGCCGCACCCAAGCACGTGCGCGCCACCGAAGGTGCCGGGGCCTACGACTACGACAAGCCCACCCCGCAGAAGATGGGCCACGCGTTCTGCGAGTACATCGAGCGCTACCCGGCCGCCCAGCTACCGAAGATGGGTGGTCTCGCGGCCACGATCATCATCACCGCCGAGGCCGACGTCCTCACCCACGGAGCAGCCAAAGCCAGCACCACCGACACCGGCACCAAGGTCTCACCCGGACAGCTCCTCCGCTTCGCCTGCGACGCGAAGATCATCCCCGCCGTTCTCGACAAGGGCGCCCACGTCCTCGACCTCGGCCGAGGACGACGCCTGCACTCACCGGCGCAACGGTTGGCACTGATCGTCGAGCAAAAGACCTGCCAACACCCCGCCTGCGACGTCACCGGCGCCTACTGCCACGTCCACCACACCAACCCCTGGAAGCCCGGCGGAGAGACCAACACCCGCGACGCCCTCCTCCTGTGCCCCTTCCACCACCACCAGAGCCACGCCACCGGCCAGACCTACCCGTTGCGGACGTAGACCGAGCGCGGAACTCCGATCGATCAGTGGACTTCTCCCTACGAGTGCGTCGACCGTGGCGGTCTAGGCTCGCGCCCATGTGCGACGAAAACCACGGCCACGGCCACGGCCACGAGAGCTTCGACGACCAGGCAGCGACCTGGGACGACGACCCGGGCCACGAGGAGCGCCAGATAGCCGTCGCCCGAGCGATCGAGGAAGCCGTCGTCCTCAGCCCCCGCACGCATGCGGTCGACATCGGTGCTGGCACCGGCCGGCTGAGCATCGTGCTCGCCGACCGCGTCGGCTCGGTGCTCGTGACCGACCCGTCCGCAGGGATGATGAAGGTGGCTCAGGACCGCATCGACGCTGCCGGCCTCGGTGATCAGCTGAGCACCCTCCGGGCCGACCTCACCACTGACCGGCTCGACGAGACCTTCGACGTGGCGTGGAGCTCGATGGCCCTGCACCACGTCAAGGACCTCGACGCCTTGCTGCGGGCCGTCGCCGACCTTCTCGTCGACGGCGGCCGTCTGGCGATCGCCGACCTCGAGGACGATCCGGACGGAGCCTTCCACGCGGGGAAGGCCGACTTCGACGGCCACCACGGGTTCAAGCGGGACCAGCTCGCCGCGCAGCTCGAGCAGGCGGGTTTCGGCGACGTCGCCTTCGTCGACGCCACGACCATCACCAAGAACGACCGCGAGTTCGTCGTGTTCCTCTGCACGGCCACCAAGGGGGCCTGAGCTCGTGCGTGTGCGTTTGGTCCTCACAGCCCTTCTTGCCGCGCTGGCGCTGGCGGGGTGCAGCGCCGACGACGGGCAGGCCGGTCCGACACCTGGTCGCGATACGGCGGGACCGCAGTCCGACGGCGTGCTGCTCCACGGCACCGTGACCCGTGGCGGCGAACCGGTGGCCGGTGCGTCTGTGTCGGCCAGCCTGTTTCCTGACGACACCTCAGAGATCGAGATCGGTGAGTCCGTCGAGCTTCTCGAGGCCGCGCAGGCCGAGACGGACAGCAGCGGCCACTACGTCCTCGAGGTCGACCCGGACGAGCTGTCCTCGACGTACTTCAACGGCGACTA
>NZ_JAXMNS010000319.1:0-4580 GCF_034670285.1 Nocardioides sp.
GTCGTCGAGTAGCCGGGGTGCGAGCGCAGCGAGCGACCGGCGTATCGAGACGTCGCGACGTGCGCGCCGACCGGCGACATCTCGATACGCCGGCCCGCGACTTCGTCGCTCGGCCGGCTACTCGATGACCAGGGTGGTCGCTCAGCCGGCTACTCGATGACTATGGCGGCGGCCACGCGGCGAGCGATCGCTGCGTGGCCGGCGTCGTTGGGGTGGAAGCCGTCGCGGGGGCCGAAGGCGGTGCTCGCGCCCACCGGGCCGTGCAGGGCCGCGTCGTCGTAGAGGTCGCTGAGCGGGGCGTGGACCCGGCCGTCGCCGTCGCAGATCTGCGCCACGACCAGGTCGTACGGCGGTGTCCGGACACCGTCGTTCCACGGACCCAGGCACACCACCAGCTCCGGCTCGCCCCGTTCGGCGGCGAGCACGAGGTCGCGGTAGTCGTCGGCGAACTCCTGCACCGCGGTCTTGCCGACGTCGTTGGCGCCGACCTCGAGCACCGCGACGTCCCACGCCGGATCAGCGAGCGCCTCGACCGCGCGAGCGATACGCCAGCCCCTCGCCCCCGCCTCCTCGGCACGGGTCACTTCGACCGCCCGGCGCGTACCCCAGTCGTCGAGCAGCAGCGCGGCGTACGAGCTCGCCACGTCGCTGGCGTGGTAGCCGAGCGTGATCGAGTCGCCCGCCAGCAGCACCCGCAGCGCCGGGCGCTCATCGTTCGTCGGCGCCGCCTCGGACGCGCAGCCGGCCACAGCCGCGGCCACCACGACCAGCGCCCCCACCTTCCGCCCCCACGTCATGAGCCGGACGCTAGCCGCGCCCGCCTTCCCCCGCGGCACAATGGCGCGGTGCGAGCCGTCGTCCAGCGAGTGTCGAGTGCGTCCGTGTCCGTCTGCGGGGAGGTCGTCGGGTCGATCGAGGGACCCGGCCTGCTCGTCTACCTCGGCGTGACCCACGCCGACGGCCCCGACCAGGTCGCCTGGACCGCCCGCAAGATCTGGGACCTCCGGCTGCTCCGCGACGAGGTCTCCGCCTCCGAAGTCGGAGCGCCTGTGCTGGTCATCAGCCAGTTCACCCTGTACGGCGACGCCCGCAAGGGCCGGCGCCCCAGCTGGTCCGCTGCCGCACCCGGACCTGTGAGCGAGCCGTTGTACGACGCGCTCTGCGACGAGCTGATCCGGCTCGGCGCCGAGGTGGCGCGCGGGGTGTTCGGCGCCGACATGCAGGTGGCGTCGGTGAACGACGGTCCGGTGACCCTGATTCTGGAGGCTCCCTGACTTTACGAAACCGTTTCGCAAACGTGCTGTGGGAGCGGCTGCTCCTCGGCTAGCGTGCCGCCCGGGGAGGTAACCACTGAGGAGCCTCATGCCCGAGCACACCCCCGGCACCAGTCGACGACGCGTCCTGAAGGGTGCCGCCTGGACGGCGCCCGCGATCGTCCTGGCCACTGCCGCACCGACGTACGCCGCCTCGGGCCGCGCCGCGGTGACGACTCTCGTCCTGCCGGCCACCCACACCCACGGCGTCCTCTCGGTGACCATCGACTTCATCAACCGCAACACGGAGTCGACCGGCCTGACGACCGCGATCGTCACGTGCAGTCCCACCCCGGGCTCCGGGACGGTCGTGCGCAACTCAGCCACGCGAGTCACCAACGGCTGGCAGTTCATCGGCTCCGGCAACAGCACGACCGCTCCGACGTTCAGCTTCAGTCGTGATCAAGGGATCGACGGCGCTCCCACGGCCGACAGCACCGCTACCACCCGGCTGCACTTCCGCCTCGAGGTGCTGCCTAACGAAGTGGGCCAGTCCGCCGGGACGATCTCGGTCCAGACCATCCGCGCGCGGGGAGACGCCACGGGTGGCAGCGGCACCTGGGCCTGATCCCTCCGGTGGTCGAGGTGCGAGCGAGCCACCAGCGGTGGTTGAGGTGCGAGCGAAGCGAGCCTCGAAACCTCGCAAGCCGAGAAGCAACCGTGACCAGGCCGCGTGAGAGGTCGCGGGGTTTCGAGGCTCGTCGCTTCGCTCCTCACACCTCAACCACCGTCGGCGGGTCTTCTCGCTAGGCTCGCCGGATGAGTGACTTGGACGTCGTGGAGTCCGTACGAGCGGCCTGCGTGGACGCCGACGGGCAGGACCCTCTCGACGAGAAGGCGATGCTGCGGCTCAAGCACCGTGGCCTCGAGGGTGCGCGACTGTGGGTCGACGGGGACGCCTTCGCGCTGGTGCGCGAGGGTGACCTCACCCTGGCCGTGGCCCCCGGGGCTCGGCGCGAGGGCCGCGGCGCCCGCCTGCTGGCGCGCTCGGCCGAGGCCGAGCCCTCCCAGGCCTGGTCGCACGGCGACCACCCCGGCGCCGCCCGTCTCGCCGAGCAGCACGGCTGGCGTCGTACCCGCGATCTCTGGGTGATGCGACGACCCACGGCCGCCCCGCTCCCCCCGCTGACCCTGCCCGACGGCGTGCGGGTGCGCGGCTATCTCGACAGCGACGCCGACGACCTCCTGGCGATCAACGCGGCAGCCTTCGCCGACCACCCCGAGCAGGGACAGATGGACGCCGCCGAGCTGGCCGAGCGCATGGCCGAGCCCTGGTTTGACCCCGCCGGACTCCTCATCGCCGTCGACGAGACCGGCATGCTCGGCTTCCACTGGACCAAGCAGCACGACGCCGCCTCCGGCGAGGTGTACGTCGTCGCCGTCGGTCCGCACGCCCAGGGGCGCGGACTCGGCCGCGTGCTCACCCTCGCGGGCCTGCACCACCTCGCCGCCACGGGGGTCGACGAGGTGCTGCTCTACGTCGAGGCCGACAACGACCCGGCCCTCACCCTGTACTCCTCCACCGGCTTCGAGCACGCCGCGAGCGACACGCACGTGCAGTACACGCCTTGAGTCGCGCGACCGGCCGGGCGCGAGCATCGGTAACATCCGCCCATGAGCTCCGAGTCCGACGTCACCACTGACGGCGACCGCAGCCGCAAGCGCCGCAAGCGTCGCGAGGACGCCCCACCCGCCGGTCTGCAGGTGAGTGACGAGGAGTTCCTGGCGGCTGTTGCCGTGGTGAGCCCGAACGTCGCTCCGAAGCAGGAGAGCTCCCCCGAGGACGCTGACTCGACCGAGTCGGACGACTCGCCCGAACCGACTGCCGCGGAGAGCGAGCTAGACCCGGAGAGCGACGAGCGGCTCAGCCGCTTCGCTCGGGTGGAGCAAGAGACCGTGCGAGTCGCCCACGAGCTCGCCGCCGAACAGTCCGAGCTCGCCCGTCTGGCCGAGATGGAGCGCGACGCAGCGCAGGTCGCCGCCGAGGAGGCAGCAGCCCGCCTCGCCGAGATCGAAGCGGACCGGGTCGCGGCCGAGGAAGCCGAACGGCGTCAGCGCGAGATCGCTCGCGCCGCCGAGACCAGCGCCGCGGAAGCCGCTGCTGCAGCGCAGAAGCGGATCGATGCTGCTCAGGCGGCTGCGGACGCCGCCGAGACGGCGGCCCGCGAGGCCGCTGCTGCTGTTCTCGTGCTCAAGTCCGAGCTCGCCAAGGCGCGCACCGACGCCGTCACTCAGACCGCACAGCCCGCTGAGACCGACGTCGAGGCCACGGATGTCGAGACGTCGACCGAGGACGAGTCAGCTGCCGAGGGCGCCGAGATCTCCGGCGACGCCCCGGTCGAGGAGACCGAGGCCGAGGCGCCCCAGGTCGAAGAGGCCGCGCTGCCCGAGGCCGACTCGGAGCCGTTGGATGCCGAGTCACGCGCCGACCGGTTGACCGTCAAGCCCCCGCAGTGGGGCAGGTTCCGTCGCAAGCGCGGGGAGGCCGAGCCGAGCGCGGAACCTGCTGCGCCGCCCCTCGTCGAGGAATCGGTCGAGCCTGCCGTTGAGCTCGAGGACGAGCAGACCGCGGAGTTTGAGGAGCCTGCGGAGCCCGAGGAGGCCGAGGCGCCCGCCGAGGTCGCGCTCGAAGCAGAGCCCGCCGATGAGGTCGGGGCCACCGACGAGGGCTCGGTCGCAAGCGAGCCGAAGCCGAAGGTCGAGGCCGAGGACGAGAACGAGGACCAGGCCGAGGACGCCGAGGCCGAGGACAAGCCTGGGGATGCTGCCGAGGTCGAGCCGGAGCCGGAGCCCGAAGCCGAGGATGCCGCCGAGGTCGACCCGGAACCCGAGGCCGACGTCGAGCAGGAGCCCGAAGAGCCGACCGAGTCGTCCGAGGCCGAGCCCGAGTCGGAGATCGAGCCCGAGGTGGAGCCGATCCCCGAGTCCGACGTCGCCGTCGAGGTGGAGGAGGGATCCGCGGACCCGGTCGAGGCGGATGCCGAGGCCGAGGCCGAGGTCGAGGCCGAGTCCGAGGCCGAGTCCGAGTCCGAGGCCGATCCGGAACCCGCAGACGCGGCCGTGACCGGCGACGACCTGGAGCCCGAGGAAGCGACCGAGGACGAGCAGTCATCCGAGCCTGAAGCCACGGCCGAACCCGAGGTCGAGTCCGACGCTGAGGTCGAAGCCAAGCCGGACCCCAAGCCCAAGCCCGAGCCCGATGCCGAGCCCGACGCCGAGCCCAAGCGCGAGGCCGAAACCGAGCTCGGGCCCGAGGTCGAAACCGTC
>NZ_JAXMNS010000320.1:0-4563 GCF_034670285.1 Nocardioides sp.
CGAGAGCGGCAGCCGCTCCTGGCCGACGTAGCGGTGCGGCTCGGCGAGCAGCAGCGCGACCAGGTCGTCACGCGAGACGTCGGCCAGGTCGTTGGCCGAGCCGTCGATCGGGCGTACGGCGAGGGCACCGTCGCCACCCAGGTGGTCGAGGACCCGCTCGAGCCCGTCGGGCTCGCCGCACCACCAGGTCGGCACCGAGTCGAGTCGCAGCGGCTCGTTGAGGAGCGCCTCGCACAGCGCGGGCATGTAGGGCAGCAGCGCCGGGTTCTCCAGCACGCCGGAGCCCAGGCCGTTGACGATGCGCACCCGTCCGCGGCGCGTGGCCTCGACCAGCCCGGCGACGCCGAGCTGGGAGTCGCCGCGCAGCTCGAGGGGGTCGGTCCACGGGGAGTCGACCCGGCGCAGGATGACGTCGACGCGCTCGAGCCGGCCGAAGACGCGCATCTGCACCCAGCCGTCGCGCACCACGAGGTCGCTGCCCTGCACCAGCGGGAAGCCGAGCGCCGAGGCGATGAACGACTGGTCGTAAGCGGTCTCGGAGACCGAGCCGGGCGAGAGCACCACGATCCGCGGGTCGGCGAGGTCGGGGCCGGCGGACTGGATGAGCGCGGAGCGCAGGGCGGAGAAGAAGGGCTCCATGCTGTGCAGCGGCGCCGCGCGATACATCTCGGGGACGACGCGGGTGAGGATCCGGCGGTTCTCCATCGCGTAGCCCAGGCCGGACGGCGCCTGGGTGCGGTCGGCGAGCACGCGCCACTCGCCCTGGTCGTCGCGACCGAGGTCGGTGGCGGTGAGCACGAGCGGGCGCGGGTCGGTGATCGAGGTGCGCGCCATGTTGCGCATGAAGCCCGGGTGGCCGAGCACGAGCGCCGACGGCAGGATGCCTTCGCGCAGCAGCTTCTGGGGGCCGTAGAGATCGGCGAGGATGGCGTTGAGCAGCTCGGCGCGCTGGGCGAGACCGATCTCGAGGGGGTTCCACGAGGCGGCGTCCAGCACCATCGGCATCGGGTCGAGCCGCCAGGGCTCCTGCCGCTCGCCGGGGCGGCCGTAGGTGACGCCGTCATCGGCGAGGGCGCGGGTGATGCCGGCATCGGCGCGACCGAGATCTTCGGCCGTCAGGTCGACGGCGACCTCCGCGAGCCCCTTCCAGGGGGTTCGCAGGGCGCCATCGGCACCGACGATCTCGTCGTAGCGAACGGCCTCCCCACCCAGGGTGGGCTGGGTGACACCGGCCGCGTAGTCACGCAGCAGGCTCACTCGTCGACGTCTCCCGCGGCATCCCGAGAGGTGGCATCCAGGGCAGCCCCGACCGACCTGGCGGTGGCCGTGGGCACCCGGCGCAGGTCGAGGGTGTGGGGGTACTCCGCGCTGGCGACCCGACGAGCGGTCTCGCGCAGCGCACCGACGTCGAGGCGGCCCGCGGTGTGACCGTGGGCGTGGAAGCGGCTGGCCCGGCGCGCCTCGGCCTCGTTGGCGTTGACGGGAGGCGAGCTGTAGTTGCGTCCACCCGGGTGGACGACGTGGTAGGTCGCGCCGCCCAGGCTCAGCCCCGACACCGTGTCGACCACGTCGAACCGCAAGGGCGCCTGCACCTCGATCGAGGGGTGCAGGGCAGACCAGGGCTGCCAGGCGCGGAATCGCACGCCGGCGTAGTGGTCACCCGCAGGGGTGGCGGTCAGGGGCACGGGGACACCCTGACACGTCACGAGGTGTCGGTGCGGATCGAGGCCCGCGACCGAGACCTGCACCTTCTCCACCGAGCTGTCGACGTAGCGCGCCGTGCCGGACCCGGTGGCTTCCTCGCCGAGGACGTGCCAGGGCTCGATCGCCTGGCGCAGCTCGAGGGAGATCGGTCCGACGTTGGCCATCCCGATGCGCGGGAAGCGGAACTCGGTGAACGGCGCGAGCCACTCCTCCTCGAACGCGATCCCGAACGCGCGCAGGTCGGCCACGACGTCGTTGATGTCGCTGATCGCACCCTGCGGGAGGAGCGGGTCCTCGTGCAGGCGCGTGCCCCAGCGCACGAGCGGGGCCTTGAGCGGCTGCTCCCAGAACATCGCGACCAGGCTGCGCACCAGCAGCGCCTGCACCAGGGCCATCTGGGCGTGGGGCGGCATCTCGAAGCCGCGCAGCTCGAGCAGGCCGAGCCGCCCGCGCGAGGAGTCGGGGCTGTACATCTTGTCGATGCAGAACTCCGAGCGGTGGGTGTTGCCCGTGAGGTCGGTGAGCAGGTGGCGCAACGCCCGGTCGACCAGCCACGGACGCGGACCCTCGCCGGTGTCGTCGGCGAGCGCGGCGAGCCGCTCGATCTCGGCGAAGGCGATCTCCATCTCGTACGTCGCCTCGGGCCGGCCCTCGTCGAAGCGCGGCGCCTGGCTGGTCGGGCCGATGAAGCGCCCGGAGAAGAGGTAGCTCAGGCTCGGGTGCCGCTGCCAGTAGGTGATCAGGCTGACGAGCAGGTCGGGACGCCGCAGCAGCGGTGAGTCAATGGGCTCGTGACCGCCGAGGGTGATGTGGTTGCCGCCGCCGGTGCCCGTGTGGAGCCCGTCGAGGTCGAACTTCTCGGTCGTCAACCGCGCCTGGCGCGCCTCCTCGTAGAGCGTGACGGTGAGGTCACGCTGCTCGGCCCAGCTGCGCGTGGGCTGCACGTTGACCTCGATGACGCCGGGGTCGGGAGTGACGACGAGCATGGTGAGTCGCGGGTCCGGCGGCGGACCGTAGCCCTCGATGACCACCGGGCAGCCGACCTTGCGGGCAGCGACCTCGATGAGCTTGAGGAGGTCGGCGTAGTCGTCGAGCTCCTGGGTGGGCGGCAGGAAGACGTGCACGTGACCGTCACGGGCCTCGAAGGCGAGCGCGGTCGTGCCCTGACCCTCGGGGTCGACGACGGTCACGACGGGGACCTTCGGCTCCAGGGGCGTGCCGGCCTCGAGGTACGACGGCTCGCCGGCGAAGTCGGGGTCCTTCCAGGCGACCGAGTCCAGCGGCAGCCGCAGACCGACCGAGCTGGTGCCCGGTGCGAGCACCAGGCGACCGCGGCGGAACTTCCAGGCCGGGCTGACCCAGCCGTCGTGGTCGGCGGTCCGGGCCACGATCGGCACGACCCACCCCGTGGGGGTGTCGATCGCCGCGTCGAGGACACCCAGGCCCTGGGCGTCGAGCTTGTCGGCGCCGTCGTCCGGCTTGTCGCCGTGCGGCTGACGCACCTCGGAGGAGAGCGCGGCGAGCGGGTCCTCGTAGGCCGGGTGCACGTGGCCCTCGGGCAGCGCGAGCACCGCAGCGACCCGGCGGGCGAGCGCCTCGGCCTGGCCGACGGCCACCTCGGGGTCGCTGCCGGGGCCCCACGGGTCGGCGAAGAGGGAGGAGTCGCGCCACAGCGGCACCCCGTCGGTGCGCCACTGCAGGCCGATGTTCCAGCGCGGGAGCGGCTCGCCGGGGTACCACTTGCCCTGGCCGCGGTGCACGATCCCGCCCTGGGCGTAGGTCTCGCGCAGGCGCTCGGCCAACGTGGAGGCGAGGGCACGCTTCTCGGGGCCGTCGGCGTCGGTGTTCCACTGCGCCGTGGTGGCGTCGTCCAGGGAGACGAACGTCGGCTCGCCACCCATGGTGAGGCGGACGTCGCCGGCCTCGAGACGCGCGTCGACGGCCTCGCCCAGCGCGTCGATGCGCGCCCACTGGTCGTCGGTGTAGGGCTTGGTGACGCGCGGGTCCTCGTGGATGCGGGTGACCTCGTTGTGGAACGAGAACGTCACCTCCACCGGGTCGGTCGCGCCCTCGATCGGGGCGGCGCTGCTGGGGTGGGGGGTCGCGCAGAGCGGGATGTGGCCCTCGCCGGCGAAGAGGCTGCTGGTGGGGTCCATCCCGACCCAGCCGGCGCCGGGCAGGTAGACCTCGGCCCAGGCGTGGAGGTCGGTGAAGTCCTTCTCGGGACCGCTCGGCCCGTCGAGCGCCTTCTGGTCCGACGTCAGCTGGACGAGGTAGCCGGACACGAACCGGGCAGCGAGGCCGTACTGGCGCAGCAGCGCGACCAGCAGCCAGGCCGAGTCACGGCAGGAGCCGATCTTGCGGGCCAGGGTCTCGTCGGGGCTCTGCACGCCCGCCTCCATGCGCACCGAGTAGGCGATCTCGCGGTGCACCGCGGCGTTGAGGGAGGCGAGGAAGTCGATGGTGCGAGTGGTGCCGTCGGGGCCGTCCTGCGGCTGCGGCAACGACTGGCGGAACTCCTCGACAGCGCCGGCGTCGTCGACCGAGCGCAGGTAGGGGAAGAGGTCGGCGTGGAGGCTGTTCTCGTAGACGAACGGCATCGACTCGGCGTACTCGTCGACGAAGAAGTCGAAGGGGTTGATCACCATCAGGTCGGCGACCAGCCCGACCGTGATGTCGAGGGTCTTCACCTTCTCGGGGAAGACCAGGCGCGCCATCCAGTTGCCGAACGGGTCCTGCTGCCAGTTGAGGAAGTGGCCCTTGGGCTCGACCGAGAGGGAGTAGGCCTCGATCGGCGTGCGGGTGTGCGGCGCCGGCCTCAGTCGGACGACGTGCGGGGCCACGCCCACGGGCTCGGCG
>NZ_JAXMNS010000321.1:0-4548 GCF_034670285.1 Nocardioides sp.
CCATGACGGATCCCTAGGGCTCGGGCCCGCACGACCAGCACGACGAGCAGCACCAGCAGCACCAGCACGACCAGCCAGCCGCACACACGACGTACGACTCAGCAGAGGTGCACACGCATGACGCGAGCCAAGACCGCTTCTTCTTCCGCCGCAACCGCCGCCACGACGGTCGCCGACCGGATCGCCCGCAGCTGGGTGTCCTTCGTCGGCAGCGGGCCGGGCGACCCCGATCTGCTCACGGTGCGCGCGGTCGACCTGATCCGCCAGGCCGACGTCGTGATCACCGAGTCCTCCGAGCACGCCCCGATGGTGCGCCACCTCCTCGGGCTCCCCGAGCCGGTCGAGCCGGTCGAGGCCGACCAGGGCGTCGACGCCACCGACGCTGCTGACGCCGACGAGCCGCAGGGCCCGGAGTTCGTCGACGGCGGGTTCGGCGAGGACGGTCAGCCGCTGACCCACGCCGCCCGCGCCAAGGTCGTCGTCAAGCAGGCCAAGCGCGGCGTGCGCATCGTGCGCCTCCTCTCGGGCGACCCGTTCCTCTACGCCTCCGGCCCCGAGGAGGCCCAGGCGTGCGCCAAGGCCGGCCTCGGCTTCGAGATCGTGCCCGGCGTCTCGTCGGTCGCCGCGGTGCCGGCGTACGCCGGGATCCCGCTGACCAACAAGGACCACCGCGAGGTCTCGGTCGTCACGTGCGGCGACAAGATCAACTGGAGCGAGTACTCCGACAACCGCACCCTCGTGCTGCTCTCGGCCGTCGGTCAGATCGGTGAGATCGCCGAGGCCCTCGTGGCCGCCGGTCGCTCGCCGCAGACCCCGGTCGCGATGACGCGGGTCGGCACGACGACCGAGCAGCAGACGGTCATCTCGACCCTCGACTCGATCGCCGCCGACGCCCGCGCGGCCCGCATGACGCCGCCCGCGATCACCGTGGTCGGTGACGTGGTCGGTCTGCGCGAGAAGCTGTCGTGGTTCGAGACCAAGCCGCTCTTCGGCTGGCGCGTGCTGGTGCCCCGCACCAAGGACCAGGCCGCCTCGCTCTCCATCGGTCTTCGTGGCTACGGCGCCGTGCCCGAGGAGGTGCCGACCATCTCGGTCGAGCCGCCCCGCAACCCGCTCCAGATGGACAAGGCCGTGCGCGGTCTCGTCGAGGGTCGTTACGAGTGGATCGCCTTCACCTCTGTCAACGCCGTCAAGGCCGTGCGCGAGAAGTTCGAGGAGTACGGCCTCGATGCCCGCGCCTTCTCGGGCCTCAAGATCGCAGCGGTCGGTGACAAGACCGCTGCCGCGATCGCTGCCTGGGGCCTGCGCGCCGACCTGATGCCGTCGGGGGAGCAGTCGGCCGCCGGCCTGCTCGAGGACTGGCCCGAGTACGACGACGTCCTCGACCCGATCAACCGGGTCTTCCTGCCGCGCGCCGACATCGCCACCGAGACCCTCGTCGCCGGTCTGGTCGACCTCGGCTGGGAGTGCGACGACGTCACCGCCTACCGCACCGTGCGGGCCACGCCGCCGCCGGCGCCGACGCGCGACGCCATCAAGAGCGGCAAGTTCGACGCCGTCGTCTTCACCTCCTCCTCGACCGTGCGCAACCTCGTCGGGATCGCCGGCAAGCCGCACCCCTCCACGGTGATCGCCGTGATCGGGCCGGCCACGGCCAAGACCGCCGAGGAGCACGGCCTGCGGGTCGACGTGCTCTCGCCCAAGCCTGATGTCGACGAGCTCGTCAGCGCGCTCGCCGCCTTCGGTGCCTCGCGTCGTCAGTCGATGGTGGAGGCCGGCGAGCCGGTCACCAAGCCGTCGGAGCGCAAGCCCTCGGCCCGTCGCAAGGCTCGAGCGAAGTGAGCTGGAGCGAGCGCAGCGAGTGAATCAGCGAGATTCGCGAGAGGGTTGAGGTGCGAGGAGCGCCAGCGACGAGCCTCGAAACCCGGTGAGCCGAGAGTCGGCCGCCACCCCGGTAGCCAACTCGAAGCGAGGCCTCATGAGCAGCGACATCACACACCCCGTCGTCCGGCCGCGCAGGCTACGCACGACCGCGGCCCTACGACGCCTGGTCGCCGAGACCTCCCTCGAGGCCCGTCAGCTCGTGCTGCCGGTCTTCGTGCGTGAGGGGCTCGGCGACTCCGAGGGGCCCCGTCCGATCTCGTCGATGCCGGGCGTTGTGCAGCACACCCGCTCGTCGCTGCTCGCTGCGGTCACCGAGGCTGCCGAGCTCGGCCTCGGCGGCGTGATGCTGTTCGGGATCCCCGAGCACAAGGACGCCGAGGGCACGGGCGCCGTCGACCCCGACGGGATCCTCAACCGCAGCATCCGTGACGTCGTCGGCGAGGTCGGCGACGCGCTGCCCGTGATGGCCGACCTGTGCCTCGACGAGTTCACCGATCACGGCCACTGCGGCGTCCTGACGGGCGACGGGCGGGTCGACAACGACGCCACGCTGGCGATCTATGCCGAGATGGCGCGCGCCCAGGCCGCGGCCGGAGTCGACCTCGTCGGGCCCAGCGGGATGATGGACGGTCAGGTGGGCGTCATCCGCCAGGCCCTCGATGGCGCCGGCCACACCGACGTCGCGATCCTGGCCTACTCAGCGAAGTACGCCTCAGCCTTCTACGGCCCCTTCCGCGAGGCCGTCGACTCCTCGCTCCAGGGCGACCGCCGCACCTACCAGCAGGACGGCGCCAACGCGGTCGAGGGCGTGCGCGAGGCGTTGCTGGACGTCGCCGAGGGCGCCGACCTGGTGATGGTCAAGCCGGCCCTGGCCTACCTCGACGTGCTTCGCCGGGTGCGCGACGCCGTCGACGTGCCGGTCGCTGCCTACAACATCTCCGGTGAGTACTCGATGCTCGAGGCCGCCGCCGCCAACGGCTGGATCGACCGTGAGCCGGCGATCCTCGAGACGCTGCTCTCGATCCGACGTGCTGGCGCCGACGTCGTCCTCACCTACTGGGCGGCCGAGGCCGCTCGGTTGCTCGCTCGCTGACCCGCCCGCGAAGTGGACCGAACGGTGCGTTTCAAGCACCGATCCGTGATCTCATGAGCACGGCGCACACGCGCCCTTGATGCTTTCGGGAGCTCAGATGAAGAACGTCCACGTCCGTCGTGCTGCTGCTGCCCTGATGGGGCCCGCGTTGGCCCTGGGGGCGGCAGGTGGCCAGGTCGGCACCGCCGCGGCCGGAGCGGAGTCGCCCTCGGCGGTGGTCACGGCGAAGGTGACCGGCTCGCTGGTCGAGGGTCGGCGAACTGTCGTGAAGGCCAAGGTGACTCGCTCGCCGCGGTCCGCCGTCGAGGGCCGGATGGTCCTCACAGCCGTCGGCGCCAAGGGTGCTGCTGCCAAGCGCGAGGTCGAGGTGCGCAAGCGTCGGCAGGTCGACGAGAAGGGCAGGGCGCGCTTCGTCGTCCGGTTCCCCCAGCCGGGGCGCTACCTCTTCGCCGTCGAGTTCACGTCTTCTCCGGGGACTGACGAGGTCTATGCGACGGACAACGGGGCATTTCGTATCGCTCGGCGCTGAGCCGATCGAGAGCCGATCGAGAGCCGCTCCTGAGGCGCTCCCGAGGTGGCAGCGCGGTGCGCGGCCGCTGACGCACCACGACCCGCCAGGAAGGCCTGGCGGGTCGTGGTGTCAGCGAGCTGGGTCGGACTACTTGCCCGTGTAGTCCTTGACGCACTGGTCGAACTTGTCGACCGCCGAGAGCGGGTTGTCGATCAGGCCGTCGAGGGTGCACTGCACCAGCGCCTGGGCGTTGGTGAGGATCTCGTCGACCGGCTTGACGTTGGTCTGCGGCAGGGCCGGGAGGCTGACCGGGGGCAGCGTCGGCAGCGGCAGGTTGGCCGGCGGCTTCGGACCGGGGTTGTTGTCGCCGGACTCCGGAGCCGGGGTCGGCTCGGGGGAGGGCTCGGACGGCGAGGAGCCGGAACCGGAACCGGACGGCGCGGGCTGCGCAGTCGGCTGCGGGGCAGGCGACGGGCCGGTGTCGCGGGGACCGTTGGCGGTGAAGCCCGGGAGCGGGGTGAGGAAGCCGGCCGACGCGGTGGCGTTGGGCACGGAGGTGAAGTCGCCCTCGAGGTAGTTGTCGGCCACGGAGAGAACGAGGTCGACGTAGGCGTTGGAGTTGTTGTAGCGGAAGACCGCGCTGCGCTGACCCGACAGGGTCGAGAGGTCGTCGTTGCCCGAGCAGAGGTAGACGGCGGTGCCGAGGGCCGCGTCGTCGATGTCCTGCGGGTTGCGGACGCCGTCGCCGTCGGCGTCGACTCCCACGACCGACCAGGTGGAGGGGATGAACTGCATCGGCCCCACGGCCCGGTCGTAGGTGGTGTCGTTGTCGAACTGGCCCGCGTCGGTGTCGCGGATCAGCGCGGTGTTGTTGGACCCGTTGAGCGCGATGCCGTAGATGCCGGGCTTGGCGACGCCGTCGGAGTCGAGGGCGTTGCCGGCGTAGCGACCGTGGTCGGACTCGACGCGGCCGATGGCGGCGATCAGCTGCCAGGAGAGGTTGCAGGCCTTGTCGGCGGCGTTGATGACGGCCTCGGCGCGCTGGTAGGCCGAGAGCGCC
>NZ_JAXMNS010000322.1:0-4546 GCF_034670285.1 Nocardioides sp.
AGCGCGCCACCGGCTTCGACGACTGGGACGCCGCCGGTGTCGACTCGCTGCTCGTCGTGCCCCGCGCCAGCACCCACCTCGACTACACCGACATCCCGCTGGTGCTGCCGGCCAGCCGCTACGGCCGGGACCTCACGAGCGTCTACGTGCAGCGCTGGCTCGACCGCTACCTCAAGCACCGCGGCACGGCCAGGCGTCTGCTCAAGCCGTCCTACCGCTACCTCGAGCCGGTCGGTGGTGGCGAGTGGTCACCCGTGCGGCTCCAGCGGGACCCGCTGCTGAGCTTCTACTACTGCTCGGCCTACTCGCTGGGCAAGCGCTCGAACCTCGACGTCACCGACGCTGGCTGCTGAGGCCGGCGCTCCCCCTCACCTGGTGTCGTTGCGGGTGATCGACACGGCCAGGCCGGCCAGGTGGCCGAGCCGGGCGACCTCGGAGTCGAGGAACTCAGGTCCGCCGCGCCGCGCGACGATCACGACCTGGTTGCCGTCGAGGCGCACCCCGGCGTAGAGCGTGTCGGCGTCCCCGGAGCCCTCGGGCGCCTCGAGGCGCTCCGGGTGCTCGATCTCGACGAAGTCGAGCTCGGCCGGGGCCGCGCCGGTGGCCCGGGTGACGCCGTCGGAACGGTGCACGCGCGCGGCCCAGTCGACGCGGAAGGTCGCGGGCAGCAGGTCGATCAGGCGGTCGAGCGCCTCGTGCGGCACCGACGTGAGCTCTTCGACGGCCTCGAGGTCGAGCACGAGCCCACCGGAGGCGTAGCGGCTGATCCAGACGACGCGGACGCCGTCGAGGGAGTGGCAGGCCGACACGATCGAGTCGGGCATGATGCCGGGCTCGATGTCGAGCATCACGTCGTCGACCGCGGTGCCGTCGTGACGCTTCTCGACGATCTCGATCGCCTCGATGTCACCGCCGGCCATACCGATCGCCGTGGCCAGGCGTCCCAACGACCCGGGGACGTCGGGCAGCTCGACACGCAGCAGGAAGGGCATCACCCGAGGCTATCGCCTCTTGATTGCCACGCCGTTTCGGCCGTCCTCAGGGCTGGACTCCGGGTGGCGCGCCCAGACGCTCGGCCAGCCCGGTGGCTCGCGTGGCCGGACGAGTCACCGCGGCCCGGACGTCGTCGGCCGACCCGACGAGGACGACGCGGGTGCGGGCCCGGGTGATCGCGGTGTAGAGCAGCTGCCGGGTGAGCAGCCGTGAGTCCGGGGGCGGCAGCAGCACGATGACGGTGCCGGCCTGGCTCCCCTGGCTCTTGTGGATGGTCATCGCGTGCATGGTGTCGACGTCCCCCAGCCGGCCGGGAGCGAGGTCCAGCGGCGTGCCCGCAGCGATGTGGGCACGCAGCCCCTGGTCTCCCTGGACGCACACGCCGACGTCTCCGTTGTAGATGCCCAGACCGTAGTCGTTGGCGGTCACGAGCAGCGGCCTCCCGACGTACCACTGGGCTCCCACCGCCTCACCGGTGCGATCGGCCAGCCACCGCTCGACCTGCTCGTTCCAGTGGCGTACGCCGTAGGGTCCGTCGCGGTGGGCGCAGAGCAGTCGCTGCTCGTCGAGCAGCGCGAGTGCGCGGACGGCGTCGCCCGCGGCACTGGCCTTCCAGACCTCGTGGGCGTGCGGCGCCACCAGGTCGCGCAGGCGCTCGCTCACGGCTGCGTCGTCGTGGGCAGGAGAGTCATCGCCATCGGCGCCGCGCTCGACGAAGACGACGTGCTCGTCGCCGGCCCGCAGCGCAGCCAGGGCTGCCTCGGCGTCGCCGTCACGCACGGCCTCGGCGAGGCCGCGGATGGCTGCACCGAAGCGGTGGGACGTGCGGAGCTCGGCGATCAGGTGGTCGGGGCGCCGGCCGAGTCCGTCGACGAGGTCACCGAGGACGGCGCCGGCCTCGACGGAGGTGAGCTGGTCGGGGTCGCCCACGAGGATCAGCCGGGTGCGGTCGCGCACGGCTTCGAGCAGCCGGGCCATCATCGTCAGTGAGATCATCGAGGTCTCGTCGACCACGATGACGTCGTGCGGAAGCCGGTTGTCGCGGTGGTGCCTGAAGCGCACCGAGGTGTCGGGTCGGCTGCCCAGCAGGCGGTGCAGGGTGACCGCCCTGAGCCCCGTCAGTCGTGCGCGATCGGTCGCGTCGGGGAGCGCGGCGACCTCTTCCTCAACGGCTTGCTGCAGCCTCGCGGCGGCCTTGCCGGTGGGCGCGGCCAGCGCCACGCGGGCGCGCGGGTCCTGCTCGAGGAGCAGGGCCAGCAGGGCTGCGACCGTGGTGGTCTTGCCCGTGCCAGGGCCGCCGGTCAGCACCGTGGTGCGCTGGCTCAGGGCGATCCGGGCCGCGGCTCGCTGTTCCTCGTAGCCCTCGGCCGGGAAGACCCGGTCGAGAGACGCCTCGATGTCGGCGGCCGCCTCGCTCGTGCCGCTCGCGAGTCGCGTCATCAGGTCGGCGCAGACCTGTGCTTCCTCGCGCCAGTAGCGATCGAGGTAGAGCAGACGGTCGTCGTGCAGTCTCAGGACTGCCGGTTGCCCGTCGGGCGGCGTCAGCAGGGCACTGGCCCGCAGCGCCGCCATCCAGGCCCCGGGCTCGGGCCACGACAGCGGCCCGAGCTGCGGGTCGGTGGCGAGCGTGGTCAGGTCGACGCAGACCGAGCCACCCCGCACCGCGCGCACCGCGAGCGCCACCGCGAGGGCGACGTCGGGGTCGTCGTCGTCGACGAGCCCGGTGAGCCGTCGAGCCACGTGGATGTCGGCTGCCTCGAGGACCCCGATCTCGTTGAGCTCGCGCAGGACTCCGGTGGCGCCGAGGGCCAGGCGCCGGTCGGCAGGGTCGAGGACCACCTCCGTCATGGGCGCCGCCGAGGTGTCCGCCGTGTCGATCGGGAGGTGAAGGGGCGCGTTCATCGGGGTCCTCGATCCAACAGGTCGGACAGCGCGGTCACCAGGGCGGTCGGAGGAACCCAGGAGAACGCCCCGGTCGGGTGACCGTCGATCACCGGCGTGGCCGGGCCACACATGCCGCGCAGGTAGAGGTAGAGGACTCCGCCAAGGTGCTGGGCCGGGTCGTAGCCGGGCAGGCGCCACCGCAGGTAGCGATGGGCGACCACGGTGTAGAGCAGCGCCTGGAGCGGGTAGTCGGAGTGCAGCATCGCCGCGGTGAGTCGCTCGTGGGTGAACGCCTGGGCAGTCGCCACGGTGCCGGCGTCGGTGAGCCGGTTGGTCTTGTAGTCGACCACCACGTAGCGATGTCCCCCTGGCACGTGCGGTGCCGGCACCCTCAGGACGACGTCGATCGAGCCCGAGAGGTAGCCCCGCAGCGACTTCTCCGCGAGGGCCGAGTCGGTCAGCCGGGCGGCGTAGGGCAGCAGCGGGTCGTCGGCCGCGAGGGTCTCGCGCAGCAGCACCCCCACGTCGGCCAACGTGGCCTCGCGGCGATCGGCACCCCGGTCGCCGTCACCCCCGGCCAGGGGGATCTCGAAGTCGAGCTCACGCAGGCGGTCCTTGATCGGCACGTCGCGCAGCGTCAGGCCGGGCGCGAGGGGGCCCAGCGGCGAGTCGAAGAGCGGGAGGAGGGCGTCGGTGAGGACGTCGGCCTCGGTCGCGACCGGCCACCAGTCGAGCTGGTCGACGACGTGGGTCAGCACCTCGGCGCGCAGGTCGGCTGCCTCAGGGTCAGCGAGCTCGAGCACGGCGTGCACGAGCGAGCCCAGGGCCGCGCCGGCCGGCAAGTGCGCCATCGGCGAGACCATCTCGTCGGCCTCGGGCAGCTGTCCGACCTGGTCGAGGTCCGGGTCGTCCTGCTGCTCGGACTCGTCGTCCAGCTCGGCGCTGTCGACCTCGGAGGTGGGACCATGGCCGTCATCGACGCCGCGGATGAGACCGGAGTACGACGTCCGCTGCCACGCGGTGTCGATGGAGCGCGCGAAGCGTCGTACCCCCAGGTCGCTCGCCACCGGGTCGGAGACAGGTGCGTCGGGATCGACGTGGGCCGCGCGCTCGAGGCTCAACCCCCCGGCGGTCTCCCAGGCCCGGAACCCCGCGATGGCGGTGGCGTCGTCGACCTTGTCGGTGGCCACCCGGTCGGGCACCGTGACATCACCCTGGCCGCGACCGCGCAGCAGCCGGGACAGTCCCCCGTTGGGCTCGTCCCACGACGGGGCCCACCAGGCCACCACCTGCGACTGCGCCCGGGTCAGGGCGACGTAGGTGAGCCGGACGTCGTCGCCGGCGACCTCGTGTCGTCCGCGGGCCTCGATCTGTCGATAGCCCGGGTGCTGCTTGCCGCCGATGTCGAGGCATCGCGCGTCGTCGTCGTCGTCGTCGTGGTAGAGCACGACCTCGCGGGTCTGGATGTTGCGGTTGAACGAGAACGGCAGGTAGACGAGCGGGTACTGAAGACCCTTGCTGGCCCACACGGTCATGATCTGCACCGCGGCGGCGTCGGAGTCGAGGCGGCGGTTGCGCTCGGGCGCACCGCCGCGCTCCTGGGTCTGCTGACGCAGCCAGTCGAGCATCGCCGGCAGCCCGTGGCGCTCACGGTGCGCGGTCTCGTGGA
>NZ_JAXMNS010000323.1:0-4536 GCF_034670285.1 Nocardioides sp.
CTGCGAGGCAGGGACCCCCGCCGTCGGCAGGCCGGCCAGCGGCGTGGGCTCCGGCGTCGGCGGCTCCGCGAGGTCGTCGTCCGAATGGTCCGCGGCCTGCGCCGCCTCGACAGGCTCGTCCTCGACAGGCGCGTCGTGGGCCGCCGCGGGCGGGGCTGCCTCGGAGGGTGGTTCCTCGACGCGAGGGTCTTCCTGGCGCGCGCCGACCACCTCGCGGCGGACCCGGGCGGCCTCGGCCGCGAGCTCCTGGTCGAGTCGTGCCGGCGGAAGGATGAGCGGCTTCGAGCGGGCGGACGTCTCGTCCTGCGGGCTGGAGGCACGACGTGGTCGTTGGAGGGTCTCGCTCCTGGCGCCGGTCAGGGCCACGGAGCCCGCCCGAGGCGAGTCGGAACGGGTCCGGTCGGCCAGGTCCGTGCCGGGGTGGTCGTGATCGCTCATGGTGCAGTCCCCTCCTCGCCCTGGATGCCGTCGTAGCCGCCCTCGACCTGCGGGCCCTCGGCGGGCGGGGGCAGGACGGGCGTGGTGGGCGCCGCAGCGCCGCCGAAACCGTAGCCGACGGGCACTTCCACGAGGGCGTAGCGGTCGTTGATGTGGGCCACGGCCAGAGCAGGGTCCTGACCCGTGGCTGCCGCGGGATAGAGCGCACTGAGCAGGTCGCGCTCGGTGTCGCGTGAGAGCAGCAGGTAGTCGACGCGAGCGGCTGGGCTGCGGGCGATCCGCTCCCAGGACTCGTCGGAGTCGTCCACGCGGTCGACGAACGTCGCGGGGGAGCCGGTGAGCAGGATGACGGCGTAGGTGGCGGCGTCGTCGGTCAGCACGACGTCCGGCTCGGCGACGTTGGCACGGATGAAGTCGGCCATGTCGCGCTCGTTGCCGTAGCCGACGACCGAGCCGTCGAGAGTGCGAGCACCCTCCTGGTCGTCGCCGGTCGCGACCGCGTCGTGGAAGGCGCGCTCGAGACCCTGTCGCGGGAAGTCGTCCATGGCCGCGAAGGTCCACGGGATGCTGAGCAGCAGCCCGCCGGTGAGGGCAACGGCGGTCGCGGTACGGCGGGTGCTCGTCGAGCGTGCCAGCCACACGCCTCCGATCACCGAGACGAGCAGCACCGGCAGCGCGTCGCTCAGCTGGAGCGGGGTGTCGGTCAGACGTAGCGCCACCGCCAGCCCGGGGGCGGCGATGGAGGCCGTGAGCAACAGGCCCAGCCAGAGGGCGAAGGTGTTGCGCCGGGCGATGCCGGCGAAGATCAGGGCGGGCAGCACCACGATCGCGATCGGGGCGCCGTGCAGGACGAGGTCGCCCGTGGCGAGCGTGACCGTGCTGAACCCGAGACCGTCGAGGCTGCCACCGGCCGCGGCGTCGGTGCGTGCGGTGATCCAGTGGAAGGGGTCGGTGAGGAGCAGCAGGTTGAGCGCCGACCACAGGACGACGACGTAGACGGTCGGGGCGGCGAAGCCGACCGTGGTGCCCTCGACCTCGCGGCCGTCGGCGCCGAGGCGCGCCAGGATCGCGGCGATCATGACGAGGCTGACCAGGAACCAGAGCAGCGAGCCGTAGCCGGTGAGGGCCGCGACCGAGTAGCTGATCCCGGCCACCATCACGAAGCGGATGTCGGCGGTGACGTACCACGCCAGCAGGGCGCCGAGGGCGGCCACGACGAAGGCCAGCCACAAGAAGGTGGCCGCACCGACCGAGGCATTGAGCACGACGAGCGGGTTGAGGGCCAGGGCGGCGAGCACGGCCAGCCGTAGCGGCAGGTTGAGCTGGGCCCGACGCATCATCGTGTGGAGGAACATCAGGGTCAGGGCCGCGAAGACCGCCGAGGTGAGGCCGACGACGGCCAGCGAGCGGGCCGGCCCGGTGAGCAGCGCGAACGGAGTGAGGAACAGCACCGACAGCGGGGGCTGGTCGAAGCCGATGGCGGTCAGCTTGGCGGGGTCGTCGTGCAGGACCATCAGCGCACGATCGAGTCGGTCGAGGGTCTCGAAGCCGACCACGTGGGTGCGCACCACCAGCCAGTAGCCCACCGCTGCGTAGGCGAGGGTGAAGACGGCGAAGATGCTCGCGCTCTCCCAGGGACGACGCTCGATGTCGGCGGGGCGGCGGCCGACGGCCTGCACGGCGATGGTGGTGCCTCCCATGCCGGGGCCCGTGCCGGGGCCAGTGCCGGGGCCGGGGCGGGCGGTGTCGGTGACCAGCGATGTCGCAGCCATCTCACCCACCGTCCAGCCCGTGCTCGGTCTTCTCCCAGTAGAACGGGTTGGTGAAGAGCTGGAGGAAGCCCTTCCAGGCCGCAAAGCTCATCAGCGCCCAGTAGAGCGGGGAGAGCAGGGCCGTGCGGGTGAGGCCGAACTCCCCACGCTGGAGGCTGCCGGCGACGTTGAGGTAGACGAAGACGAAGTTGCCGACGAAGAGCATCAGGCTCGCGGTGTAGAAGATCGCGCCGGGGAAGATCTGCTCGATGAAGCCCCACTGCGTCAGGGCGTAGAGCGTCGTCAGCGCCCAGAACACCGGGTTGATGAGGAGCACGAAGGCCGAGCCCATCGTCAGGTTGAAGCTCACGAAGCCGCGCACCCCGGTCTGGCGCAGCAGCTGCAGCGGATGGCGCATGTGCACGAGCCAGGTCTGGATGTGGCCCTTGTTCCAGCGCGAGCGCTGACGGATCCAGTTGCCGACGTGGGAGTTGGCCTCCTCGAGGGTGGTCGAGTCGAGCACCGCCGTACGGTGCCCCTCGCGGTGCAGCCGCATCCCGAGGTCGGCGTCCTCGGTGACGTTGAACGGGTCCCAGGCGCCGAGCTCACGCAGGGCTGCGATCTTGAAGTGGTTGGACGTGCCGCCGAGCGGCACGGGCGCCTCCGCAGCGCCCATCGCCGGCAGGATCAGCTCGAAGTGCATGGAGTACTCGTTGGCGAACCAGGACGTGAGCAGGTTCTGCTCGGAGTTGAAGTAGTTGAGCTTGCTCTGCATGCACACGACGTTGTCGGGGGCGGCGTCGAAGGCGAGGAGCGCCTTCTTGAGCTGGTCGGGATCGGGACGGTCCTCGGCGTCGTAGATCACGACGTAGTCGCCCGTGGCGAGCTGGAGGCCGTAGTTGCAGGCCTTCGGCTTGGTCTTGGGCTGGCTGTCAGGCACCACGACGAGGTGGAAGTGCGGCGCCAGCGAGAGACGGCGGATCGCCTCGATCGTCTCGAGGTCGTCCTCCTCGCAGAGGAGCTTGATGTCCAGGCGCGTGCGCGGGTAGTCGAGGGCGTTGAGGTCGCGCACCAGGCGCGGGACGATGGAGGCCTCGCCGTAGAGCGGCACGAGGATCGTGTAGATCGGCAGCCGTCGCTCGTCGAGGGCCGCGACCTCCTCGTCGGTCACGTCGAGCTCGAGGTGGGTGCCCAGGGCCCGCAGGGTCAGGCGGAACTTGTAGACCGACACGAGCAGGTAGAGCGCGCTGCAGAGGCCGACGGCGACGGTGGCGGTGGCGACCGGCCAGATGACGGTGCTGAAGACCAGGAGCACCGCGGCCATGATCAGCACGGCGCGCTGCGGCGGCGAGACGATCGTGTGGGCGGACTGCTCGGGGTAGTTCTCGAGGAGGTACTGGGTGGAGACGTCGGAGTAGTAGCTGCTGTGCACGCGCTGGATGAGCTGGTCGAGATCGGTGCGGTTGGCCAGGAGGATCTCGAAGGGCTGGCCGAGCAGCTCCTCGAGGGCGAGGACCGCCTTCTCGCCCAGCGGGCGCGCGACCGCGAGCAGGATCAGCCCTTCCTCCTCGGCGACCGGGACGGCCTGGAGGCGACGAGCCACCTCCTCGGGGACTCGCCGCGCGAGCTCGAAGTCGGGCTCGAAGCCGCTGAGGCCGACGCGGCGCAGCTGGTGCATCTCGGAGAGAGCCGCGACCAGGACGTCCTCGGAGATCGACTCGTGCGACACCAGGATGTCGCCCAGCGGGTCACCGGTGCGGGAGTACTCGAGCATCGCTCGTTGCAGCTGGTCGCTGGTGACCAGGCCGCTGTGGGTGAGCATCTGGGCCATCTGCATGCGGGCGCGCCGGGCCTCGGCCGACTCCACCTCGGCCTCGACGGGCGGGTAGGACTCGTCGACGACCTCGATGATCTCGTTGACCGTGTGGCGCACGAGGAGCACCGGCAGGTCGAGCCGCTCGGTGACGACGTGCTCGGTGATCGCGTCGTCGGCATCGGCTGCGGCCACGAGGACCTGGCCCTCGTGGACGGTGTAGGGCATCACCCGGAAGGTGCGACAGATGCCCTCCGGGACGGCGTGGGCGAGGGCGTCGTCGACGCCGTCGGAGAGCCGGGGGAGCGAGTGCGTGATGGTCGTGCTCGTCATCGGGGGCCTGACCCGAACCGACCAGGAGCAACGGCTGAGCCTGCGCTGGGGGTGACCACGGTGCGGCCCGAGGCGCCAGACCTGCTCGACTCCGTCCGGTCGCCGCGGGGCCGGAGGAGGAGGAAGGCCACGAGAGCCACGCCGAACAGGAGGAGCGGGACCGTGAGGAAGGCCAGGAACGTGACGACGAAGAGCACCAGG
>NZ_JAXMNS010000324.1:0-4498 GCF_034670285.1 Nocardioides sp.
CGGCGACCTCGTCCGGCGCCACGACCCCGACGATCGCCGGCCCGTCGAGATCGGCGATGCCTTGCACCAGCGTCTCGACGGCAGCCTCGGGAGTGGTCTCCCCCGGCCGGTCGAGCACGAGGACGACGGCCAGCGAGACGGCGAGCAGCAGGCTCGCCGCACCACAGCCCACGCTCAGGAGCCGGCGTCCTCGCCCGCCCCACAGGCGGCGGACCGCTCGCGGTCCGCTCGCCCGGTCGCGGGCGCCGAGACTGGTCGGCTCGGCGTAGTCGACCGGGCCTGGCGCGCGTGAGTGCTCGCGAGGCCCGGTCACGACGCCGTCAGGACAGCTCGCGCTTGAGGATCTTGCCGGTGGCCGTCATGGGCAGGTCGGCCACGATCTCGAACATGCGCGGGTACTTGTAGGAGGCCATCTGCTCCTTGCTCCACGCGACGAGCTCGTCGGGGGTGGCAGTCGCACCCTTGTCGAGGATGACGACGGCCTTGATCTCCTCGCCGTGGCTCTCGTGCGGCACGCCGATGACGGCAGCCAGCGAGATCTCGGGGTGCGTCATCAGCACCTCCTCGATCTCGCGCGGGTAGACGTTGTAGCCACCGCGGATGATCATGTCCTTCGAGCGGTCGACGATGTAGTACCAGCCGTCGTCGTCCTTGCGGCCGAGGTCGCCGGAGCGGAACCAGTCGTCCTTGATGGACTCCGCGGTCGCGTCGGGGCGGCCGTAGTAGCCCTTCATGATGTTGTGACCCTTGATCGCGATCTCGCCGATCGCGTCGTCGGGGCCGATCTCGTCCCAGCTGTCGGGAGCGAGCAGCTTCATCTCGACGCCGGGGATGGGCGTGCCGATCGAGCCGACGCGGATGTCCTCGCCGAGCTTGCTGAAGCTCGCGACCGGTGAGGTCTCGGAGAGGCCGTAGCCCTCGAGGATCGTGACACCGAAGCGCTTCTCGAACTCCTTGTGCACCTCGACGGGCAGCGCGGAGCCACCGGCCACGGAGACGCGCAGGTTGGCGGCGAGCGCCTTGACGTCCACACCGGAGTCGTCGAGCGCTCCGAGCAGGCCCCAGTACATCGTCGGCACGCCGGCGAAGAAGGTCACGCCCTCCTTGGCCATCGTCTTCAGGGCCGGGTCGGCCTCGAAGCGCGGCAGCATCACGACGGTGCCACCGAAGGCGAAGCCGCCGTTCTGGATGACGGTCTGGCCGAAGGAGTGGAAGAGCGGCAGCACGCACAGGAACGTGTCGGGCTTCTCGGCGTCGGCGCCGAAGAGGTCGACCCCGGCGAAGGCGTTGTCACGCATGTTGCGGTGACGCAGCTCGGCGCCCTTGGGCTGACCGGTGGTGCCGGAGGTGTAGAGGATGACGGCGGTGTCGTCCTCGTCGGTGGCGACCGACTCGAACGTCGGCGCCTGGCTGCCCATGCCCTGGCCCAGCGTCTCGGTGCCCTCGATGGGCGAGGCCGCGGTCGGGTCGGCGGTGATCATGAAGAAGTGCTCGCAGCCCTCGACCTCGCCGAAGCCGGCGTAGCCCTCGGCGCCGATGGCGAGCTCGGGCGTGCCCTGGAAGCAGAAGTAGGCCTTCGCGTCGGAGTCGCCGAGGTGGTAGGCCACCTCGCGTCCCTTCAGCAGCACGTTGAGGGGCACCACGGTGCCGCCGGCCTTGAGGATGCCGTAGTAGACGATCGTGAAGTACGGCAGGTTCGGGCAGCTCAGGGCGACCTTGTCGCCGGGCTCGATGCCACGCTCGACGAGCAGGTTGGCGACCTGGTTGGCGGCGCCGTTGACCTGGGCGTAGCTCAGACGGGTGTCGCCGAAGACGATCGCGTCGCGCTCGGGATAGGTCTCGGTGGTGGCTTCGAGGATGCTGGCCAAGTTGTAGGTGCTCACACCCCTCAACTTACTCAGGCGTCGGTGACGTGCGCCACGTCTTGGCGCACAGACGTGTGGCGCCGCGGTTGTGCATCGCAGGCACCGACGGGCGAGGAGTGGTGCGTCAGGAGCCGAGGATGGCGGCCGCCCGCTTGAGGTCGGAGCGCACCGCGAGGGGTGCGAGTCGGTTGACGACGAGGCCCACCGGCTTGAACGGGCCCGTGGCGCGCACCTCCATGGAGGCCGCCACCTCGCACTGGGCGTCCGCACCGGCGGGTCCGCCGACCACGGGCGTGAAGGTCAGGGTGAGGATCGCCGAGAACCGCCCCCACGTGCCGCGCTCGGACCAGCGGTAGGGACGGTCGGCGTCGGTGAGCTCCATGCGTGGCTTCACCCCGGCCGTCGTCAGGTCGATCCACGACTGCCCGACGACGCCGTCCTCGCCGAGGACGTCGTCGACGCCCTTGAGGCTCGACTGCCACGCGGCACGGTTGTCGGGAGCCACGAGGTAGTCGTAGGCGACCTCGCACGACACCGGGAAGCGCACCGGGCGGCTCACCAGCTCTCCCCCGTCAGCAGGGCGTAGGCCTCGAGGTAGCGCGCGCGGGTCAGCTCGACGACCTCCTCGGGGATCGGCGGCGGGGCCTCCCCGGAGGCACGGTCCCAGCCGGAGGCCGGGGAGAGCGCCCAGTCGCGCACGATCTGCTTGTCGTACGACGCCTGCGAGCGACCGGGCTCCCAGGCATCGGCGGGCCAGAACCGCGACGAGTCGGGCGTGAGCACCTCGTCGCCGAGGACCGTCGTGCCGATGCCGTCACCGGAGGTACGGCGGCCGAACTCGAGCTTGGTGTCGGCCAGGATGATGCCGCGTTCGCGGGCGATCTCCTCGGCGCGGGCGTAGACGGCCAGGGTGGTCTCGCGCAGCTCGGCGGCGGCGTCGGTGCCGATCTCGGCCTCGACCGCGGCGTAGGAGACGTTCTCGTCGTGGTCGCCGAGCGCCGCCTTCGTGGCCGGCGTGAAGATCGGCTCGGGCAGGCGGCTGCCGTCCTGCAGGCCGTCGGGGAGGGCGATGCCGCAGACCTCGCCCGTGGCGCGGTAGTCGAGCAGTCCCGAGCCCGTGAGGTAGCCGCGGGCCACGCACTCGGCGGGATACATGTCGAGCCGCTCGCAGATCACCGCGCGGCCACGCACGTCCTCGGGCACGTCGGTGGAGATGATGTGGCTCGGCACCAGGTCACGCAGCTGCTCGAACCACCACAGCGACATGCGGGTGAGGATCTCGCCCTTGTCGGGGATCGTCGTGTCGAGCACGAAGTCGAAGATCGAGATCCGGTCGCTGGCGACCATCAGCAGCTGGCCGGCGTGAGCGCCGTCGACGACCTCGTAGAGGTCGCGCACCTTGCCCGAGTGGAGGTGTCGGGCGCCGGCGATGGCGGGGGCGTCGGGGATGTTGAGCACCGCAGAAGTGTAGGCACCAACCGAGCCCGCTGCTTCCACCCCGGAAGCGAGGGCGACCCTCGTCCTGCGCCGGAGCGAGGCAGTGGCACAGTGAACCCATGCCGGAGTCCGCCGAAGAGGTCTACGCCCGGGTCGTCGCCGCAGTCGGTGCCGACGGCCATCTCCCGATGCCGCCCTCGGGCGCCTGGGACATCTTTCCGTGGGAGGTCGTCGACGGGCAGATCGTTCCGCGGGTCCTCCCACCGCCGTCCGACGAACCCGCTCGAGGCGGCGAGAGCGACGACAAGCCGTGCGGCGCCTGCCAGGGCTTCGACGCCGAGCAGGTCGTCTGGGAGGACGACGTCTGGGTCCTCACCCACCCCGGCGCGCCGTCCGGACTGCCGATCGTCCTCACGCTCCACCCCCGCGAGCACCTCGACCTGGGCAACCTCGACGACGAGCACGCCTCCCAGCTCGGTCGGATCACCAACCGCCTCGTGCGGATCATGGAGAACCTCCCCGACATCGGCCGGGTGCACGTCAACCGCTGGGGCGACGGCGGCTCGCACCTGCACCAGATGTTCTTCGCGCGCACGGCGCGGCTGACGCACGTGCTCGGCTCGCCGGCGATGGAGTGGGACGACATGATCCCGCCGGGCCCGGAGTCGGTGTGGCGCGCGGACCTCGCCACCGTGGCGGAGAAGCTCGCCAACTGGGGCGGCGAAGCACGGGCCTGAGCGGCACTAGGGTCCAGACATGGCAGACCCCGGGAAGGATCAGGTGCCCCCACCGGGTTCTCCTGACGTGGACACCCCCGCAGCGCCCCCCGCGGCGACGATCGACGCCGACGCACGACGCCGGGCGGAGGCGTTCGCGACCCACGTCGAGCCCGAGATCGACGTCCTGCTCCGCGTCGCTCGCACGCTGACCGGCTCCTGGGCCGACGGCGAGGACGTCGTGCAGGAGACGCTGATCCGCGCCTACCGGGCGATGGACTCCTTCGACGGCCGCCACCCCCGGGCCTGGCTCCTCACGATCCTGCGTCGCACCCACCTCAACAGCGTGCGCCGAACCCGGCCGGTGCTGATCGAGGACCAGTCGCTGGAGAGGCGCCGACCCGCCTTCGGCCAGTCCGCGTCGGCCGCGTCGGCGGAGGACGTCGTGGGCGAGGCCCACCTCGACGACGAAGTCGAGCA
>NZ_JAXMNS010000325.1:0-4496 GCF_034670285.1 Nocardioides sp.
ACGCCGTCGCCGACCTGCCGACCCTGCTGCGCGTGCCGCTCAGCGAGCCGCTCTTCATCCTCGGCACGCTGTTCATCCTGGTGGTGCTGTTCGTGCCCGGTGGCCTGATGGGGCTGGGCAACCGGGAGAGCAGCCGACTCACCGAGCGCCGTCCGGCTCAGGCGAAGATGACGCATGACTCCTGAGCCTGCTCGCGACGGTCTCCACACCCTGGGTCGCTGGACCACCGACCGCGCGGTCTCCACCCCCGACCGGGTGGCGATCGACGACCGCGGCGTGGTGCTCACCTACGCCCAGCTCGACCGTCGCGCGGTGGCGCTCGCCGAACGGTTGCTGTCGGCCGGGTACGTCGCCGGCGACCGCCTCGCGACGCTCACCGGTAACAGCGCCGACCACGTGGTCGTGCTCTTCGCCTGCGCGAAGTCCGGCCTGGTGCTCGTGCCGCTCTCGTGGCGGCTCTCGCCCTCCGAGCTGGCCCAGCAGATCACCGACTGCGACCCGGCCGTGCTGCTCGTGGAGGACGAGTTCGGGGCCCTCGCCGGCGCCACGCTCGACCTGGTCCTCGACCCCGTGCCCGTCGCGCAGATGGGTGAGCACGGCATCGAGCACAGCGCGCCCCGTCCGGGTGGTTCGGCCGGCCGAGAGCTGGCGAAGTCGGGTCCTGCCTCCACGGCCGCAGGCGCGCGCCGTCCGGTCGAGGACGACGACCCGTTGCTCATCATCTTCACCTCCGGCACGTCGGGCCGCGCCCGCGGTGCCGTGCTGAGCCACGCCAACTGCTTCTGGACCAACCTCTCGCTCTCGCGCACCGCCGAGATCACCAGCCGCGACGTCGTGCTGGCCCTGATGCCGCAGTTCCACGTCGGGGGCTGGAACGTCCAGCCGCTGCTCGCCTGGTGGATGGGTGCCACCGTCGTGCTCGAGCGCACCTTCGACGCCGGCCGCGTGCTGCACCTCATCGAGGACCGCCAGATCACCACCACCATGGGGGTCCCGGCCAACTACCTGATGCTCGCCGAGCACCCCTACTTCGCGCGCACCGACCTCTCCAGCCTGCGTCACGCGATCGTCGGCGGAGCGCCCATGCCCGAGCCGCTGCTGCGCACGTGGCACCGCCGCGGGGTCGCGCTGTCGCAGGGCTACGGCCTCACCGAGGCGGCGCCCAACGTGCTCTGCCTGCCGCCCGACGAGGCGATCGCGCGCATCGGCATGGCCGGCACGCCGTACCCCCACGTCGAGGTGTCACTCGTCGATCCCGCCACCGGTGCGGTCGTCGACGGACCCGGCACCGGCGAGCTGGTCGTGCGCGGACCCAACGTCTTCCTCGGCTACTTCCGCGACAGCACCGAGGTCGAGACCACGCTGCTGCGCACGTCCGGTCTCCACACCGGCGACGTCGCCGAGCGCGACGCCGACGGCTACTACCGGATCGTCGACCGGCTCAAGGACATCTTCATCAGCGGGGGCGAGAGCGTCGCTCCGGCCGAGATCGAGAGCGTGCTGCTCGAGCACCCCGCGGTCGCCGACTCGGCCGCCGTGGGCGTGCCCGACGAGCGGTGGGGCGAGGTGTGCGCGGCGTTCGTCGTCGTACGCACCGGCTCGGTCACAGACGAGCAGGACCTCCTCGAGCACTGCCGCCGACGTCTCGCGTCGTTCAAGGTGCCCAAGCACCTGCGGCTCGTGAGCGAGATCCCGCGATCGGGCAACAGCAAGATCATGCGCCGCGAGCTCAGCGCGGACTTCGTCACGGCCCAGGAGCAGCGATGACCACCACCCCCCGCAAGACCCCTGCGACCAAGAAGGGGACGGCGACCAAGAAGTCGATCATCGACGCCGCGGAGGCGATCTTCGCCGAGCACGGGTACGCCGACGCCTCGGTCGCGCGGATCACCGAGCGGGCCGGCGTCGGCCAGGGCACGTTCTACCTCTACTTCGACTCCAAGCTGCAGGTCTTCGAGGAGCTCGTCGAGGACCTCAACCGTCGCGTGCGCCACGCGATGACCGAGGCGTCCGCGGGTGCCGAGACCCGGCTCGAGGGCGAGCGCGCCGGCTTCCGGGCCTTCTTCGCGTTCACCGCCGAGCACCCCGCGCTCTACCGGGTCGTGCGGGAGGCGGAGTTCGTCTCGCCGTCCTCGCTGACCCTGCACTACACCCGCATCGTCGAGGGCTACATCAAGAACCTCACGCACGCGCGCAGCCGCGGCGAGGTCGGCGACATCGACCCCACCGTGGCGGCCTGGGTGCTCATGGGCATCGGCGAGATGGTCGGCATGCGCTGGGTGCTGTGGGGCGACGACGGCGCGCCCGAGGGCTCGCCCGAGCCGCGCGCCACCGTGCCCGACGCCGTCTTCGACCAGGTCATGACCTTCATCGAGCGCGCCCTCGCGCCGGCCCCGCGCGACCACCTCCCCACCGACGAAGGAGCCCCCTCCGCATGAGCACCGACCTCAGCCTGCAGACCACCGAGCCGCGGACGGCGTCCGTGCGCGTGCGCGGCGGCGACCTGGCCGTCGGTGTCTGGGGGCCCGAGGACCCGTCGGCACCGGTCGTGCTGGCGATCCACGGCATCACCGCGACGCACCGCGGCTGGCCGCTGGTCGCCGCCGGCCTCCCGCACTGCCGGGTGATCGCCCCTGACCTGCGCGGTCGCGGACGCAGCGCCGACCTGCCCGCGCCGTACGGCCTGGCTCGTCACGCCGAGGACCTCGAGGCGGTGCTCGACCACTTCGGTGTCGAGTCCGCCGTGGTCGTGGGTCACTCGATGGGCGCCTTCGTGGCGGTGGCCCTCGCCGACCGGATCGGCACCCGCGCCTCCGCCCTCGTGCTCGTGGACGGCGGGCTCGAGCTCACCCCGCCGCCCGGGTTCGTGCCGCGCCCCGACGCGACACCCGAGGAGGTGCTCGGGCCCGCGGCGGCGCGTCTGACGATGAGCTTCGAGAGCCACGAGGCCTACCGCGACTTCTGGCGCGCGCACCCCGCCTTCGCGGGGCAGTGGAACCCCACCGTCGAGGGCTACGTCGACTACGACCTGCGCGGCGAGGCGCCCGACCTGCGCCCGTCGACGAAGGTCGAGGCCGTGGCCAGCGACTCCTCGCAGCTCTTCGGCGGGCACGTGCTCGACGGTCGCAGCTATGCCGACGCGTTGCGCACCCTGGCGGTGCCGACGACGTTCCTCCGTGCGCCGCGCGGGCTGATGGACGAGCCGCAGGCGCTCTACCCGCCGGACGCCGCGCGCACGGCGCGGGCGCTGGTGCCCCACCTGGTCGACGTCGAGGTCGAGGACGTCAACCACTACACGATCGTGATGGCCGAGCCGGGGGCTCGCGTCGTCGCTGAAGTGACCATCGACCTACTCGGAGGCACCACATGAAGCACACGATCAGATCCACCACCACCGCCACCACCACCGCCACCACCACCGCCACGACCGCCGTCGTCGCGACGCTCGGGCTCGTGCTCAGTGCGCTCGTGCTCGCGCTCGGGAGCGGGGCCACCACCAGTGCCCAGGCCGCCGGCACCTGGACGAGCGAGACCCTGGCCGGGATGAACGTGCGGCTCTACGTGCCGACCACGGCGCCGGCCATCGCCGACGGGCGTGCGCTGATGGTCAACCTGCACGGCTGCGTGCAGACCAACACCGACCTCGTCACCGCCGGCAACTGGCAGGCCACCGCTGACTCCTACGGCATGGTCGTGGCGATCCCGGCCGCTCCCAACGGCGGCGTGATCGCCGGCTGCTGGGACTACTACGACGGCAACCACAGCCGCACCGCGCCGGCCCGCCACGACGACAACCTCCTCGATCTCGTCGACGTCCTGCTCCAGCGCTCGACCCTGGGTCTCGACCCCGACCAGGTCTATGTCTCCGGCCTCTCCTCCGGCGGCGGCGAGACGATGGTGATGGGCTGCCTGGCCCCCGACGTGTTCGCCGGCGTCGGCATCAACGCCGGTCCGACCGTGGGCACGACGTCCTCGCAGATCGGGAGTGTCGCGACGACCAAGACGGCCGCCACCTCGACGTGCCGGCGCTTCGCCGGCAGCCACACCTCGGGCTTCGACACCCAGGTCGCCTCGGTGATCCACGGCAACGACGACTACACCGTCGCCCCCGGCTACAACCTCCTCAACGCCGAGGTGATGGCCGGCATCTACGGCGCCGGCACGACGTCGTCCATCACGATGTCGACGCTGCCCGGCAGCAGCACGGCCGGCAGCGGCACGCTCTGGTCGGACGGCGACGGGCCGCGCGTCTCGCTGCTCACCAACACCGGTCTCGGTCACAACTGGCCGGCCGGCGGCGGGCCCGGCGGGCGCTACATCAAGGCCAGCAGCATCAACTACCCCGCCTACGTGACGGCGTTCTTCTTCGCCCAGAACCGTCGGGTGAGTGGTTCGACGTCCACCCCGACCCCGACGCCCACGCCGTCTCCCACGGGCAGCCCGACGCCGACACCGACGCCGACCCCGACGCCGACACCGAATCCGACCCCGAATCC
>NZ_JAXMNS010000326.1:0-4492 GCF_034670285.1 Nocardioides sp.
GCCGACCACCTCGACGGCCGCGCCGCCACGATGAACGTCGTCGTCCAGCGCATGGTCGACGCCGCCGTGGCCGGCGTCGTCTTCACCGCCGACCCGGTCAGCGCCCGACGCGACCTGCTGGTCATCGATGCGGTCGCCGGCCTCGGCGAGGCGCTCGTGAGCGGAGAGGCGACCCCCGACCACTACGGCGTCGCTCTCGACGGCACGGTCGTCCGGCGGCTGCTGGTCGGTGACGAGCCCCTGCTCAGCGACGACCAGGTCGCCCGGATCGCCGAGCAGGCGCGCGCGGCCGCAGCTCACGAGGGCCAGCCGCTGGACCTCGAGTGGGCCATCGACCGCACGGGCGAGCTGTTCTGGCTCCAGGCCCGCCCCATCACCACCCTCCCGGCCGACCTCAACGAGCACGACACCACGCTGCCGCGCCCCGACGACGTCCTGACCATCAGCAACGTCAGCGAGATGATGCCGGGCGCCGTGTGCCCCCTCACGATGTCGTTCACCGGCTGGGGCATCGACTACGGACTCCAGCACATGCAGGTCAGCGTCGGCGCCCGTGCGCGCATCGAGCCGGACTGGCAGGTCACGGCGTCGGCGTACGGCCACCTGTTCCTCAACCTCACCGGCAACCTCGCCATGGCGGCGAGCATCCTCGGCTCGAACGCCGACCAGACGGCCCAGACCATCTGCGGACGCCTCGTGCCCGAGCTCACCGACCTGCCGCCGCGCCCGCTCCCCCGCCGGATCTTCAACACCGGCAAGCTGCTGCGCTTCTGCCTGGCCGCCCCCAAGGTCGTCGACCGCTTCGGCGAGGAGCTCGCAGCGTTCGCCCTCGTGCCGGGCGCCCACGCCGCAGCCACCTGGCAGGACATCTCCGGCAAGCTGAGCTTCTTCGACCACGCGATGGCCGTGCACATCCAGTCGTCAGCGCTCTCGGGGTTCTACTGCTCGATCGTCGAGAACATGGTCTCCGGCGAGGCCAACGCCAGCACCGTCGCCGAGCAGTCCGAGGCCGTGCGGCTCCTGGCCGGCGCGAGCGGCGTCGAGAGCGCGGTGATGCTCGAGGAGCTCGACGAGCTGATCGACTCCGTCGCCCGACACCCCGACGCCGACGAGCGCCTGGTCGGCGCCGAGCTGGACGCCGCCGTGGCGTGGCTCCGCGCCGAGCCCGAGCTCGCCGAGGGTCTCGCCACGTTCCTCGCGCGCCACGGCCACCGCGGCTACCGCGAGCTGTGCCTGCGTGACCCCTCGTGGGGCGACGACGTCTCACCCCTGGTGCAGAGCATGCAGGCGGCCGTCCACGCACGACTGCTCACGGGCGGACGCCGCGAGATCAGCAGCGAGCAGGTCGACCAGGCCGGGCTCAGCCGCGGTCTGCGCTGGATCCTGCCCAAGGCCCACAACGCCATCCGGCGACGCGAGCACACCAAGTCCCAGCTGGTCGACGTCGCGCACCGGTTCCAGATCGCCTTTCGGGGGCTCGGCGTCCAGCTGGCCGCCGAGGGAGCGATCCCGGACGCCGACCTCGTCTACTTCTTCACGACCGACGAGCTGTCGGGGTTCGTCGCCTCGCCGACGCAGGCCGCCGTGGAGCACGCCCTCGCCCGTCGAGACGCGCTGGAGCACCAGCAGCGCCTCGAGTTCCCCGAGATCTCGGTCGGCCTCCCGGCGCCCCTGGAACCCCAGGTGCTCGACGTGAGCGACGGAGTGCTCCAGGGCCGGCCGGCCTCGCGCGGCGTGGTCGAGGGAGTCGTGCGGGTCGCCCACACCCTCCAGGAGGCAGCCTCCCTCGCCCCGGGCGAGATCCTGGTGACTCCGATCACCGACATCGGGTGGACGCCGTACTTCAGCCTCATCGGCGGCCTGGTCACCGACCTCGGCAGCTCGGTCTCGCACGGCGCGGTGATCGCGCGCGAGTACGGGCTGCCCTGCGTGGTCAACACCCGCCAGGCCACGCGCTTCCTCAAGACCGGTGACCGCGTGCTCCTGGACGGCGACGTCGGCAGCGTCACCCTCGTGAGCTCGGCCGAGGACCGTTGAACGCGTCCGCCCGGGCCTCCAGACGCGTCGCCGTCATCGGAGCCGGACCCGCCGGTCTCGCAGCGGGCCGTGAGCTCCTGCTCAACGGCTTCAGCGACCTCACGATCATCGATGCCCAGGACGGACCCGGCGGGACCTGGCGCCTGCACACCTACCCGGGGCTGGCGTGCGACATCTGGGCCCACTCCTACGCGTTCTCCTTCGCCCCCAACCCCGACTGCACCGCCAACTTCATCAGCCAGCCCGAGATCCTCGCCTACCTCGAGCGGTGCTGCACCGACCTCGGCCTGGACCCCTACCTCCGGCTCGACACCCGCGTCGTCGCCGCGCACTACACCGACGACGACACCTGGCTGCTGAGCACCGAGGCGGGCGAGGTGCTCGAGTACGACGTGGTGATCAACGCGATGGGCAACCAGCACACGCCGCTCTTCCCCGACGTGCCAGGCCGGGACTCCTTCGCCGGACCCAGCTTTCACGGCACCCGCTGGGACCACGACGTCGATCTCGTCGACAAGCGCGTGGCCGTCGTGGGCTCCGCCGCGAGCGCCGTGCAGATCGTGCCGGAAGTGGCTCGGCAGGCCGCCCACCTGACCGTGCTGCAACGGTCGGCCAACTGGGTCATGCCGCGCCGGCTCAAGCAGTACAGCGAGGCCCAGCGGCGTCGGTGGAGACGCTTCCCGTTCCTGGTCGACGGCATCCGACGGTGGCAGTCGCTCCTGCTCGGACAGGTGGAGCACGCCGTCACGCTCGGCCACAGTCGGATGGGCCAGTTCGAGAAGCTGGTCACCCGCCACATCGAGCAGACCATCGACGACCCCGAGCTCCGACGGGCGCTCACCCCCGACTCGCGCTACGGCTGCAAGCGAGGGCTGGTCTCGGACGACTTCTACCCGACCCTCAACGAGGACCACGTCGACCTCGTCGCCTCCGGCCTCGAGCGGGTGACCCCCACCGGGCTGGTCACCAGCGACGGGCAGGAGATCGACGTCGACGTGATCATCTACTGCACCGGCTACCGGATCCTCGACCTCGATCGCATCGACGTGATCGGTGCCGACGGGGTCTCGCTCGCCGACACGATGGCCGGGGAGCCCCGGGCCCACAAGGGCATCGCGGTGCCCGGCTTCCCGAACTACTTCCTGGCGGTCGGTCCGAACGGGTTGGTGCTCAACACCTCGTTCTTCGCCACGGCCGAGCAGAACGTGACCACCATCGTGCGCCTGCTCGGCGAGCTCACCGATCGTGGCCGGACGGCGATGTCACCGCGCGAGCCCGCCTACCGGGAGTACAACGACTCCCTGACCGAGCGCTTCGGCACGTTCTCCTGGGGCGCCGCCGACTGCAGCAGCTACTACACGACGGCCTCGGGCCACGCGCCGTTCCTCTTCCCGGGAAACTTCAAGGGGTGGCGGCGCCTGCACGATGAGACGACTCTCGACGAGTTCGAGCTCATCTGACGCGCAGGCGTCCACCACCCCTTGCTCAGCCCTTCAGCACGGCTCGATCAGCCGTGGGCGAAGGTGATCTTCGGCAGCACCCGGGTGAGCCACTTCGGGCTCCACCAGGCCGCGTTGCCGGTCAGGCGCAGGATCACCGGCAGCAGGACCAGTCGCACCAGGAAGGCGTCGAGCAGCACCGCGATGCCGAGGATGATGCCCATCTCCTTCGGAGGCAGCGGACCGGAGAGGGCGAAGGTGAAGAACACCGCCACCATCACCGCACCGGCGGCGAAGATGACCCGGCCGGAGTGCGCCAGCGCGCCGACCATGGCTTCCTTCGGGTCACCGGAGCGCTCGTAGTGCTCCTTGGCCGAGGCCAGCAGGAAGACGGTGTAGTCCATGGCGATGGCGAAGATCATCGCGAAGAAGAACACCGGCGCCCAGGCGTCGAGGAAGCCCTGCGACTCGAAGCCGAAGAAGTCGGCGCCGATCCCCTCCTGGAAGATCAGCCTCGCCACACCGAACGCTGCGGCGGTCGAGAGCAGGCTGGCCAACGTGCCCAGCAGCGAGATGAGCGGCGCCTGGAGCGCGACCAGCAGGAGCACGAACCCGAGCACCAGGATCACGGCGATCACCAGCGGGGTCGACTCGTCGAGCTGGCTCTTGAGGTCGAGGTTCTCGACCGCAGCACCACCCACGAGGGCCGACTCCGGCAGGTCCGACCGAAGTCGGTCGACGGTGTCGCCCAGCGCGGGGTCGGACGGGTCGACGCCCGGCATGGCGAGGATCAGGACCTCGTCGGAACCGTCAGACGCAGGCTGCGGCGGCAGCGACCCGAGAACGCCCTCGTCGCTCTCGAGCACGGCGGCGACGGTCTCGGCGTCCGAGGAGTCGGCGACGATCTGCAGGGTGCCCGGCGAGCCGGGACCGAAGGCGTCCTGGACCTGGTCGTAGCCGACGCGCGCGCTGGCGTCCTCCGGCAGGACCTTGATCGAGGGCATGGCCGTCTGGAG